>NZ_KE148436.1:0-4357 GCF_000410615.1 Novosphingobium sp. B-7
CGCGCCGGACGCCGCCAGGCCTGCCAGGCCGCAGAGCGCGAACAGCACCACGGCGCCGCCGCGCCAGAGGGGAAGAAGTTTGCCTTGCGTGTGTGTCATGCCCGGTCGCCGTCCATCGGCAATCGCGGGCGCTTGCGCAAGGGTGTGTGTAAAAGCCTGCGCGCCGGGGCTTGCCCCAGCGCGCATGCTTTTACCGCCCGCTCACTCAGACGCGGGTGATGATGGTCTCGATCGGCAGGCGCGACTTGGGCAGGCGGCCGTTGTAATCGGCATCCTTGTCGGCATAGCCCAGCGCGACCACGAACAGGCTGGTGAAGCCCTTGTCCCGCAGGCCGAATTCGATATCGAGCAGGCGCGTGTCGATCCCTTCCATCGGCGTGGCATCGATGCCCAGCGTGGCCGCGCCCAGCAGGAACTGCCCGAGATTGAGATAAACCTGCTTGTCCAGCCAGTGCTGCTGGTCGCGCGTGTCGAACTTGTGGATGCCCGAAAAGGTGATGCGTCCGCCATTGGCGCGCGCCTTCATCCCTTCGGGATCGGCGGCAAAGCGGCCATCAGCCTCTTCCTGGGCGGTAATGCGGGCGATGTGTTCGGCGCTGGCATCGATCAGGCTGGCAAAGGCCACCACGTGCGAGGCATCGCGGATGGCCTTGGCATTGAAGGCAAAGCGTTCCTGCGCGGCCTTGGCCACGCGTTCCTTGCCTTCATCCGTGCCGGCCACGATGAAGTGCCAAGGCTGCAGATTGGTGCTCGACGGGCTGAAGCGCAGCAGGTTTTCCAGCGTTTCCATATCAGCGTCGCTGATGCGGCGCGCGGGGTCATAGGCCTTGGCCGTGTGGCGACGGCGGGCGGTGGCAAGAATGTCGGACAGGGGAAATTCTCCTGGGGCTGGGCAGCCGGGCAGCGGGCGCCCGGCGGGGTGTCAGCCCGCGTTATGGGTATTGCCCACGGCATATTCCATGGCCTTTGGGGCAGGCCCGATCAGATCGGGCCATGATTTTTTCTCTGCACGCAGGGCATTGCCCTGGGCGCCGCGCGGCGATAGGGAGGCGCCAATCGCATGGACCCGGTGCAACCCCGGGTGGCTATTCCGGCCGCCAATCCGCCGGACAATGCTTGTCGCCGGGGCGCTATTCAGCCCTGTGGCCGGCCGTTGGCAGCCCCTGCTGCCCGCCAGATCGGCCGCCTGATCGCCCGTTGCGACCTCCTCGGTTTTTTACAGCATGAACAACAGCAGTTTTGCGCGCTATCGCGCCGAATGGTGGGACAGCGCCACCAGCGCCCGGCGCGACATCCTTGCCGGCATGGTCGGCACCTTTGCGCTTATTCCAGAGGTTATCGCCTTTTCCTTCGTCGCCGGGATCGACCCGGAAGTGGGGCTGTTCGCCTCGTTCGTGATCGGCATCGTCATTGCCTTTGCCGGCGGCCGCCCTGCCATGATTTCGGGCGCGGCAGGCTCTGTCGCGCTGGTTGCAGCAGCGTTGGTGCATGCCCATGGCCTGCCCTATCTGCTGGCCGCCACGCTGCTCGCCGGCGTTTTCCAGATCGTGTTCGGGCTGCTCAAGCTCGACGTGCTGATGCGCTTCGTTTCGCGTTCGGTGCGGACAGGCTTTGTCAACGCGCTCGCCATCCTGATCTTTTCGGCGCAGGTGCCGCAGATGCTCGATGTGACGTGGCATACTTATGCCCTCATCGCGGCTGGCCTGGCGATCATCTATCTGGCGCCGCGCATCACCACGGCGATCCCCTCGCCGCTGATCTGCATCGTGGCCTTGACCGCGATCAGTATGGCGTTTCCCATGCCGGTCCACACTGTGGCCGACCTCGGCCGTCTGCCTGCCACCTTGCCCTCGCTGACCTGGCCCGGCGTGCCGATGGCGTGGGAAACGCTGCGCATCGTCATGCCCTATGCCCTGGCGATGGCGGCGGTGGGCCTGCTCGAATCGATGATGACCGCCAGCGTGGTCGATGATCTGACCGAAACATCGAGCAGCAAGGCGCGCGAGTGCACCGGCCTGGGCCTGGCCAATCTTGCCGCCGGGCTGTTTGGCGGCATTGCCGGGTGCGGCATGATCGGCCAGACGGTGGGCAATGTGCGCTATGGCGGCCGCGGGCGGCTGTCCACGCTGGTCGCCGGGGTGTTCCTGCTGGTGGTGATGGTGCCGCTGCGCCCGTGGGTGGCGCAAGTGCCGGTCGCGGCGCTGGTGGCGATCATGATCATGGTGTCGATCAGCACGTTTTCGTGGGGCTCGATCCGCGATCTGGCGCGCCATCCCAAGGTTTCGGGCGTGGTCATGGTGGCCACCGTGCTGGTCACCGTGGCCACCCACGATCTTGCCGCCGGTGTGGCCGTGGGCGTGCTGCTGAGCGGGGTGTTCTTTGCCTTCAAGGTGACGCGCATGATGGAAGTGCGCGACAGCTATGACGCGGCCAGCGATACGCGCACCTATGTCGTGACGGGCCAGGTGTTCTTTGCCAGCGCGGATATCTTTGCCGACCGGTTCGACCTGCGCGATGATGTCAGGCGCGTGCGCATCGACCTGACCGCCAGCCACTTGTGGGATGTCACCGCCGTGGGCGCGCTGGAAGACGTGGTTTCCAAGATGCGCCATCACGGCATCGCGGTGGAACTGATCGGTTTGAACCAGGCCAGCGCCATCCTGGTCGATCGCCTGGCGCCGGCGATTTCCTAGCACACCGGGACTGGCCAACGCGAAACATATCCATTAATCTGGATATATGGATAGTGATTCGGCCATCGCGGCACTGGGTGCCCTGGCGCAGGGCACGCGGCTGGACGTGTTTCGCGTGCTGGTGCGGCACGAGCCGGCCGGGCTGGCAGCGGGCGAAATCGCCCGCCTGCTCGGCGTACCGCAAAACACCATGTCGGCGCATCTGGGCATCCTCGCCCGCGCCGGGCTGGTGCAGTCACAACGGCAAGGGCGCACGATCGTCTATCGGGCAGACCTTGATGGCCTGCGCGCCGTGATGCTGTTCCTGGTCACCGATTGCTGCGCGGGGAATGCCGCGCTGTGCGCGCCGCTGGTGGCCGCACTATCCCCCTGTTGCTGAAAGGATCTGCGGCGTGAGCGTCGACATCGTCATCTACCACAACCCGGAATGCGGCACCTCGCGCAATACGCTGGCGCTGATCCGCAATGCCGGGATCGAGCCGCACGTGGTCGAATACCTCAAGACGCCGCCGGCGCGCGATCTGCTGGCGCAGTTGATCGTGCGCGCCGGCATCACGCCACGCGAACTGTTGCGTGCAAAGGGCACGCCCTATGCTGAACTGGGCCTCGACAATCCCGCGCTGAATGACAGCGCCCTGATCGATGCGATGATGGCCCATCCCATCCTTATCAACCGCCCGCTGGTGGTCTCGCCGCTGGGGGTCAAGCTGTGCCGCCCGTCCGAAGCGGTGCTGGACCTGCTGCCCCATGCGCAACTGGGCGCCTTCGCCAAGGAAGATGGCGAGGTTGTGGTCGATGCTGCCGGGCAGCGGGTGATCTGAACCATGGGCACGTTCGAACGCTATCTGTCGCTGTGGGTGGCACTGTGCATCGTGGCCGGCGTGGCGCTGGGCCAGGTCTTGCCCGGGCTGTTTGCCGCGATTGCCGCCGCGCAGCTGGCACAGGTCAACCTGGTGGTGGCAGGGCTGATCTGGTTGATGATCGTGCCGATGCTGCTCAAGATCGATTTCGCGGCGTTGGGTGCGGTGCGCCAGCACTGGAAAGGCGTGGGTGTCACCCTGCTGATCAACTGGGCGGTAAAGCCGTTTTCAATGGCGGTGCTGGGCACGCTGTTCATCGGCTGGCTGTTCGCGCCGCTGTTGCCGGCCGGGCAGGGGCCATCCTATATCGCCGGGCTGATCCTGCTGGCGGCCGCGCCGTGCACGGCGATGGTGTTCGTGTGGTCCAACCTCTGCGATGGGGAGCCGACCTACACGCTGTCGCAAGTGGCGCTCAACGACGTGATCATGGTGTTCCTGTTCGCGCCGCTGGTCGGCCTGCTGCTGGGCGTGGCGGCGGTGCAGGTGCCCTGGGCCACGCTCCTGCTGTCGGTCGTGCTCTATATCGTGGTGCCGGTGATTGCCGCGCAAGTGTTGCGCCGGGCCGTGCTGGCGCGCGGCGGACAGCCGGCGCTCGGCAGGCTGCTGGCCGCGCTTGGCCCGGTTTCGCTGGTCGCGTTGCTGGCCATGCTGGTGCTGCTGTTCGGCTTCCAGGGCCAGGCGATCGTGGCGCAGCCGGTGGTGATCGCGCTGTTGGCCGTGCCGATCCTGATCCAGGTCTATGGCAATGCCGCGCTGGCCTATTGGCTGTCGCGCCGCCTGGGGGTGGCCTGGTGCGTGGCGGCG
>NZ_KE148436.1:4547-7087 GCF_000410615.1 Novosphingobium sp. B-7
TGAACCCTGCGGCAAACTTGCCCCCCGCCAAAAGGCCATGCTTTCGCCGCCGCGCATAAGGGTGTAGGCGCGCCCCCTTTGCAGGCAGAAGAAAGTGTAACAGGGATGATCGGCACGACGCGCAAGCGGGCCATGCGGGGCGCGGCCATGGCGCTGGCGATGATGGCAGGCACGGCCGCCGTCGCTGCCCATGCCGCTGCGGCCAATGATGCCGGCGCGGCTGACGGCACCCGCCCGATCCGCGTCATCGGCCATCCCGATCCCGAAGGGCTGCTGCCCGATACCGACGCGCCCAAGGCGGTCAGCACGATCGGCGCGGCGTTCATCGAAAAGCAGGCCGCCACGTTCAACGCGTTCCAGCTGGTCAACATCCTGCCCGGCGCCAATGTCGCCGGCACCGATCCGTTCGGCCTGTCCACCTCGTCCAGCCTTACCCTGCGCGGGTTGGGCCAGGATGCCATCGGCGTGACCATGGAAGGCGCGCCGCAGAACGACATCGGCTATTACTTTGCCTATCCGGCGCAGTTTGCCGATCCTGAGAATGTGGCGCGGGTGGAATTGAGCCAGGGCTCGGCCGATATCGCCGCGCCGGTGATCAATGCCGTGGGCGGGTTGCTGGCCTTGAGCTTGGACGCGCCGCACCGCGATTTCGGCGTGATGGCCGATGCCTCGCTCGGCTCGTTCAACGAACGCCGCGTGTTCGTGCGTGTGGACAGCGGCAACCTGGGCCAGGCGCCGGTGCGCGCGTTCCTGTCCTATTCCAACAACAGCGCCGACAACTGGCGCGGGCCGGGCGTGGACAAGCGCCAGCACATCGACGCCAAGATCGCCGGCGAATGGGGCAATGGCAACACCGCCAGCCTGTCGGTTTCCTATAACGACGCCAGCAATTCCACCTATCTCAGCCCGACGCTGGCCGATTGGCAGGCGCAGGGGCGCGGGTTCAACCTGTCGGCCAGCTATGGCGCGGGCGATCTCAACTATTGGCGGCTCTATCGCCAGCCGTTCCGCAACCTCTATTTCGCAGCGCCGGTGCATCTGGTGCTGGGCACGGGGCTGACGCTCGATACCACCAGCTATCTCCAGTTCGGCTATGGCAACTCGCCCTATGGCGCCTCGCTCGGGCCCGATGGCTATTACCCCGGTACTTATCTGGGCACCCAGGCGCTGGACGCGCCGCTCAAGCTCGCTGGCCTGGAAAATGGCGGCACGGTCAACGTGCTGGGCAACTGGCTGGGCGAACAGATGCGCGCCGGGCAGATCGCGCGGCTGACCCTGGCGCGCGGCGCCCACACGCTGACGGCCGGGCTGTGGATCGACTATGGCAGCGACCGCGTGGTGGAAAGCTTTACCCCGCTGGGCGCCAATGGCGATCCGGTCGATGGCTGGGCGCGCGACGAACACGCCGTGCGCACCGCCGATGGACGGCTGTTCTCGATCGGCGATACCAAGACGATCACCGTGGCCAAGGCGTTCTTCCTGGCCGACAGCGTGGCCCTGTCGCCGCGCGTGACGCTGGACCTGGGCTTCAAGGGAGTGGACCTGCTCCACGCCGGGCGCAACAATCTGCCCGGCAACCAGAGCCGCCTGCATTTCGATAGCTTTGCCGCGCTGCCGCGCGCAGCGCTGCATGTGCGGCTGACCGATCGGCAGCAGGTCTTTGCCAATATTACCACCAACTTCCGCGCGCCCGACGAATACACGCTCTACGATACCTATGATGGCTATGGCGGCATTGCCACCTACGGCACCACCGCGCTGAAGAACGAATATTCGCTGGCGCAGGAGCTGGGCTGGCGCTGGCAGGGGCGCAATCTGTCCGCCTCGGCCACCGGGTTTCACTATGCCTTCCGCAACCGCCTGGTGGCGACGATGGCCAACGTCAACGGCGCAATGGTCAACACCACGCTCAATGCCGGGCGGCAGGAAAGCTGGGGCGTCGACGCCGAAGTCGATTGGCGCCCGCTGGCGGGGATGAGCCTCTATGCCTCGGGCGAGTGGCTGCGCGCGCGGATCAAGGACAACCTGCCGGCGGGCGGCGATTTCCTGCCCACAGCGGGCAAGGTCGCGGTATCGAGCCCGGCCTGGCAGTTTGCCCTGGGCGGCACCTATGACGATACGCGCCTGTTCGGCAGTTTCGCGATGAAATACCTCGGGCCGCAGTTCGCCACGTTCATGAATGACGAGCGCATTCCCGGCTATGCCACGCTCGATCTGTCGATCGGCGTACACCTGGCCGCCTGGCTCGACGGCAAGCGCACCGATCTGCGTCTCAACGCCATCAACGTGACCGATCCCCATGTGCTGTCGGGCGTGCAGGCGGTGACGCCGGCCGCGCGCGACACCATCGGCACCGGCGGCACGCTGATCGCGGGCGCGGCGCCCAGCTATTACATCGGCAGCGGGCGAGCCTTCATGGTCACCCTGGCGCGGCAGTTTTGAGCGGGGCCGAACACCGCGTGCACGGCATGGGCACGGCGCTGGAAGCGCCGGCCTGGCCGCCGATTACCCTGGCTGAAGCGGCGCAGGTGCTGGCGCGC
>NZ_KE148437.1:0-2418 GCF_000410615.1 Novosphingobium sp. B-7
GGGCCACGCGCTGCGCCCCGCTCGCCAGTCCCTCGCGCCAGGCATCGGCCAGGCTGTCGGCCGCACCGGCCAGCAACAGCCGCGCGCCCACCAACACGCTTTCGGCCAGCGGCTCTACCACCAGGCCGCGCCCCAATGCGGCAAACAGCGCCACGATCGCGCCCGGCTCAAGCTCCATGCCGCCATCGGCTTGCGCCAGGGGCGCTGCCATCAGCCCGCACTCGGCGAGCAAATCCCAGTTTTCCCTAGAGAAACCCTGCGCCTCGGCCAGGTAGGCGCGGCGCCGCTCGATATCATAGCGATCGGCCACGAACCGGTCGGCCAGGCCCGCGAGCATGGTTTCTTCTTCGCTCAGCTCAAAATTCATGGGTGTTGCTCCCTCCCGGTTCGATCTAGCACTACCGACAGGCCAACCACGCTGCGAAAAAGGTTAGGATGGCCGCCAACGCCCGCTCAAAAGAAGGCACAAGCAGATGGTCCTGGAGATGGATGCCCCTAGCCTGGAATGGGTTGATGCCGTTCGCATAACGGCGCCCGACGAGATTCGCCGCGCCGCCCAGGCGCTTGATGCCATTGCCCGCAATTGCGGCATGCAGGCCGCGCCCGCGCACAACATCGCCGACAAGCGCACGCCGATGGATGTGGATGGCAACGTGCTCGCGCGCGACGTGTTCGGGTGGACCAGCGAAAAGGCCTGGTGGCACAATCCGCGCATTGCGCTCGATTCGCCGATCACCACCGCCTGCCGCTTTGAAGCCGAACCGTTCTGGGTAAATGAAAAGGGCTGCCACACCCGCGCGCCCAACCGCTATCTGGCGGCAATCGACCTGACCAACTTTGAAGCCCGCGCGATGACCCGTGCGGCGATTGTCGTGCCGGTGCACCTGCCGTTCGGCCAGATCGGCGCGGTGTCGTTCAACCCGCTTGACCAGTCGCTGACCGACCTGGGCGCATTATTTGCGCGCTATGGCGATATCTTTGGCCTGGTCGGGCGCACGTTCATCACCAGCTATGTCAATACGATGGGCTCGGCCCAGGCGCTGCCGCCCGGATCGCGCCTGTCCAAGCGCGAGGTGGAGTGCCTGCGCTGGGCCGCGATCGGCAAGACCGACCTGGAAATCAGCATGATCATCGGGCGCAGCCGCGCCACGGTGCGGTTCCACATCCACAACGCCTCGATCAAGCTGGACGCGGTCAACCGCAGCCAGACCGTGTTCAAGGCAGCCCAGCTTGGCTACATCTCGCTGCAGAAGTGATCCCGCGCAGCATGGCCGCAGCATTGGCGGCACCAGGCGCCTCTCCCAACGGGCAGGGGCGCCTTGCCGTGCGCGTGCAACCGCCAGGCACCAGCCCGTCTTTTGTGCAGGCCTAGCGTTTTGAAGAGTCGCCATGAGGGGGGCGGGCGCGCTTTATCGGGAACAGCGGAATCGCCAATGGTTCCGCGCCTGATATGGAAGAGGAAGACCTTGGCCCAAGCCGCTGCCCTGTTCATGCCCGATGCGCCCTTGCGGCTGATGGGCGGGCGCGCACGGGCAGAGCGGCCAGACGCCGGGCGCATCGTTTTCCCGCATCCCGGCACCAGCGATTTCGATACCGTTGCGCTCGGCACCCAGGGCACGCTGTGGTCTTATACCATCCAGCGTTTCCCCCCCAAGGCGCCGCCCTATGCCGGCCCGGCCGCGTTCAAGCCCTGGGCGCTGGGCTATGTCGATCTGCCCGGCGAAGTGATCGTGCAGGCGCGCCTGGTGGGCATGGCGTTTGATGCCATCCGCATTGGCATGCCGCTGCAACTCACGCGCGTGGCGCTGGATGACAGCGCCGACGATCCGCTGTGGCTGCCCGCCTTCGCCCCGGCAGAGGCCCTCGTTGCGGAGCGCGCAGCATGAGCGCGGGCGTGCATATCGTGGGCATCGGCATCCACCCGTTCGGCCGCACGCCGGGGCTCTCTGGCCTGGAACAGGGCGTGCACGCGGTGCGCGCGGCGCTGGCCGATGCCGGGGTGAACTGGGGCGATATCCAGTTTGCCTATGGCGGATCGGACGCGGCGGGCAATCCTGACAGCATGGTATCGCACCTGGGGTTGACCGGGGTGCAGTTCATCAATGTGCGCAATGGCTGCGCCACGGGCGGTTCGGCGCTGTTTTCCGCGCAGATGGCGATCCGTTCGGGCGAGTTCGAGCTGGGCCTGGCGCTGGGTTTCGACAAGCATCCGCGCGGCGCCTTCGATGCCAAGCCGGCGGAATACAACCTGCCCGAATGGTATGGCGCGGCCGGCTACATGGTCACCACGCAGTTCTTTGCCGCCAAGATCATGCGCTACATGCACCTGCACGGCATTTCGCGCCGCACGCTGGGGCTGGTGGCGCAAAAGGCCTTTGCCAACGGCGTGCACGCCCCGCACGCCTGGCGGCGCGAGCC
>NZ_KE148437.1:2430-6644 GCF_000410615.1 Novosphingobium sp. B-7
CGCTCGACACCATTCTCGATGCGCCGATGGTCTCTGACCCGTTCACCAAGTTCATGTTCTGCTCGCCAGGCGAAGGCGCAGTGGCGCTGGTTCTGGCGAGCGAGCGCATGGCCCGCCGGCTGGGCGCCACGCCGATCCGCCTGGCCGCCGCCACGATGCGCACCCGCCCACCCGGCAGCTTCGAGGTTTTTGCCCCCAGCATCGACAGCGGCGGCGGCACGGCCACCGCCACGCGCCTGGCCTCTGCCGCCGCGTTCGAGGCAGCCGGCATCGGCCCGGCCGATATCGCCGTGGCGCAATTGCAGGACACCGAGGCCGGCGCGGAAATCATGCACATGGCCGAAAACGGCTTTTGCGCCGATGGCGAACAGGAAGCCTGGCTGGCGCAAGGACGCACGCAGATCGGCGGCGCGCTGCCGGTCAACACCGATGGCGGGTGCCTGGCCTGTGGCGAGCCCATCGGCGCTTCGGGCCTGCGCCAGGTCTATGAAAACGTCGTGCAGCTGCGGGGTGCCGGCGGCGGCCGCCAAGTGCCCGGCGATCCGCGCACTGCCTACAGCCACGTCTATGGCGCGCCCGGCGTTTCGGCCGTCACCATCCTTCAGAAATAGCCCGATATGGACCTCGATCTCTCTCCCCAAGACCTGGCCTTCCGCGACGAAGTGCGCGCGTTCCTGGCCGAAAACCTCACTGCCGAAATCCGCGATGGTGCGGCGGCAACGCCATCGGTCTTCGTCGAACCCGAGATTGGCCAGGCATGGAACGCGGTGCTCCACCGCAAGGGTTGGCTCGCCTATCAATGGCCGCGCGAATATGGCGGCACGGGGTGGAGCCCGGTGCAGCGCTATATCTTTGAAAAGGAATGTGCCGAGGCCGGCGCGCCCAATCTTACCGTGCTGGGATTGAAGCTGGTGGCGCCGGTGATCTATGCCTTCGGCACGCCCGAACAGAAGGCGCACTACCTGCCGCGCATCCTCTCGGGCGAAGACTATTGGTGCCAGGGCTTTTCCGAGCCGGCCAGCGGATCGGACCTGGCCAGCCTGCAATGCCGCGCGGTGCGCGTCAGCGACGAACGCGGCGATCGCTATGTCGTCAATGGCTCCAAGATCTGGACCACCCACGCCCACTGGGCCAACCGCATGTTCTGCCTGGCGCGCACCGATGCCAGCGCGCACAAGAACGCTGGCATCTCGTTCCTGCTGGTGGACATGAACCAGCCCGGCATCTCGGTGCGCCCGATCCTGACTCTGGCAGGTGATCATGAGGTAAACCAGGTGTTCCTGGAAGACGTGGAAGTGCCGGTAAGCGACCGCGTCGGCGCCGAAGGCGACGGTTGGAAGCTCGCCAAGTTCCTGCTCGAAAACGAACGCGGCGGATCATGCCACGCGCCCAAGCTGGCCTATGACCTGCGCCGGATCGAAGCCGATGCCAGCGAACAACCTGATGGCCACGGCGGCACCATGGCCGGCAATGCCGAATGGCGCCGCCGCGTGGCGCGCATCCGCCTGGGGGTGGAATCGCTGGAAATGATCGAATTGAAGATCCTGTCCGAAATCGCCCATGGGCAAAAGCCCGGCCCGCAGACCTCGCTGGTCAAGCTGCTCGCGTCCAACCTGCGGCAGGATATCGACCTGCTGGCGATGGATCTGCTGGGCGTGGCGGGCCTGGAACTGGAACGGCAGCGCCCGCTCTATGGCGCGCAGGCGCCGCAGCCGGTGCATGGCCTGCCCAGCCAGGTGGCCGCCGCCCGCTATCTCAACAGCCGCGCCTGGACCATCTTTGGCGGCACCAACGAAGTGCAGGCGGGCATCATCGCCAAGACCGTGCTGCATCTTTAAGCCACAGGCAGCCAGAACAGAATCCGTCGGGAGTTAGGGAATGCAATTGAGCCGCGAAGCCCTGCTGAACGCCTATCGCGCGATGAAGACCATCCGCGAGTTCGAGGAAAGGCTGCACGTCGAAATCCAGACCGGCGAGATCGCCGGCTTCACCCACCTCTATTGCGGGCAGGAAGCCGTGGCCGTGGGAGTGTGCGAGCATCTCGGCACGCAGGACCGCATCGTTTCCACCCACCGTGGCCATGGCCATTGCCTGGCCAAGGGCTGTGACGTGGACGGGATGATGAAAGAGATCTGGGGCAGCCGCGAGGGCCTGTGCAAGGGCAAGGGCGGATCGATGCACATTGCCGACATCGACAAGGGCATGCTGGGCGCCAACGGCATCGTCGGCGCCGGCGCGCCGATCGCGGTGGGCGCGGCGCTGGCCAGCCGGGCCGATGGACCCGGACCCGATGGCATGAAAGTGGCGATCGCCTTTTCCGGCGATGGCGCCTGCAACCAAGGCACCACGTTCGAGGCGATGAACCTGGCGGTGGTGACCCAAGCCCCGTGCATTTTCGTGTTCGAAAACAACCACTATTCCGAACACACCGGCGTTTCCTATGCCGTGGGCACCAATCGCGACATTGCCAGCCGCGCCGAGGCGTTTGGCATGAAGGCCTGGCGCGCCGATGGCACCGATTTCTTTGCCGTGCACGAGACCATGCGCGAGGTGCTGGACCACGTGCGCGGCGGCGGCGGCCCGGCTGCGGTAGAGTTCGATACCGAACGCTTCTTCGGCCATTTCGAGGGCGATCCACAGCGCTATCGCGGCCCGGGCGAGATCGAGCGCATCCGCGCCGAGCGCGACTGCCTCACGCGGTTTCGCAACGCGGTGACCGCCGCCGGCCTGCTCGACCATGCCGATATCGACGCGCTCGACGCGCAGGTGCTGGACACGATCGAGGCAGCCGTGGCCGCCGCGCGTGCGGCGCCGCGCCCCACTGCCGACGATGTCCTGGCCGACGTCTACATCAGCTACTGATCGCGGGAAGAGACGCAACGATGACCAAGATGATGTACCGCGACGCCGTGCTCTCCACGATCATGGAGGAAATGGCACGCGACCCCGATGTGGTCGTGCTGGGCGAAGATGTGGTGGGCGGCATGGGCACGGCCGGCGGGCCCGAGGCGATCGGCGGGATCTGGTCCACCTCCACCGGCCTTTATGATCGCTTTGGCCCCGGCCGGGTGATCGACACGCCGATTTCGGAAAGCGCGATCATGGGCGCCGCGGCCGGCCTGGCTTTGTCGGGCAAGCGACCGGTGGCCGAACTGATGTTTGCCGATTTCATCGGCGTCAGCCTTGACCAGCTGTGGAACCAGATCGCCAAGTTCCGCTATATGTTCGGTGGCAAGACGCGGTGCCCGGCGGTGATCCGCATGGCCTATGGCGCCGGGTTCAACGCCGCCGCGCAGCACAGCCAGTCGGTCCACCATATCCTCACCGGGATGCCCGGCCTCAAGGTGGTGATGCCCTCTACCCCGGCCGACGTGAAAGGCCTTTTGCGCACCGCGATCCGCGATGATGATCCGGTGATCTTCCTGGAACACAAGGCGCTCTATGCCACCAGCGGCGAAGTGCCCGATGACCCGGATTTCATGATCCCGTTCGGCCACGCGCGCCTCTCCCGCGCTGGTGGCGATGTGACGCTGATATCGTCGGGCCTGCTGCTCGGCATGTGCGAGGCCGTGGCCGATCGCCTGGCCGCCGAAGGGATCGGCTGCGATGTGATCGACCTGCGCACCACCAGCCCGCTGGACGAGGAAACCATTCTCGACAGCGTGGAAGTGACCGGGCGCGTGGTCGTGGTCGATGAAGCGCCGCCGCGCTGCGGCCTGGCGGCAGACCTGTGCGCGCTGGTAGCGGAAAAGGCGTTTTCCAGCCTCAAGGCGCCGCCGCAGCAGGTGACCCCGCCGCACACCCCCATCCCGTTCGCGCGCGAGCTGGAAAGCGCGTACCTGCCCTCGGTCGACAAGATCGAGGCGGCGGTGCGCCGCGTCCTGGCCTGGCGCTGAAGGAGAGAGCGATGCCCGACATCCGCCCTTTCTGCATGCCCAAGTGGGGCATCGAAATGACCGAGGGAACCCTCGCCGAATGGAAGCTGGAGGAAGGCGCGAGCTTTTCCCGCGGCCAGTTGCTGTGCCTGATCGAGACCGCCAAGATCACCAACGAGGTTGAAGCCGAATGGGACGGCGTGCTCGCCCGCGTGCTGGTCCCGGCCGGCGGTGACGCGCAGCCGGTGGGCGCGCTGCTGGCAGTGCTGGCCCAGCCGGGCACCAGCGATGCTGATATCGACGCGTTCATCGCCGGCTTCCGCCCCGCCGATGCCAGCG
>NZ_KE148438.1:0-252 GCF_000410615.1 Novosphingobium sp. B-7
TGGCGCGGCGGGCGCCGGGCCGCGCGCTGGCGGCAGCGGGGCGCTGCGCCTTTACCAATTACCTCGGCACCAGCCTGATCATGAGCGCGCTGTTCTGTGGCTGGGGCGCGGGGCTGGGTTGGGGCAATGCCCATGCCGTGCCGCGCGGCAGCCTGCCGCTGTTCGTGATCCTGGGTTGGGCGATCATGCTGGCCTGGCCGCAAGCCTGGCTGGCCCGCTTTGGCCAAGGGCCGCTGGAGCGGCTGGGGGGGG
>NZ_KE148438.1:263-1345 GCF_000410615.1 Novosphingobium sp. B-7
TTGCCGGCGTTACACCGCCTGTGGGTGGCGCGGGGTAAGGATCAGCACGCCTTCTTCCACCCGCCAGCCTTTGAGGCGGTTCAGGAAATTCATGCCCAGCACGTTGAGACCGCCGGTCGTCTCGCTGACGATCACGTCCATGTCGCGCGCGACGATCGAGCCGAACTTGAGGGTTTCCAGCCGCGCGGTCTGTGCCTCCACATCGCCGTTGGCAGTGTGCATCACCACCGGCAGGCGCAGGGGATCGGCCGTAATGCCCGCCTCGCTGGCGCCTTCGGCCGACAGCGTGGTGATCGTGGCGCCGGTATCGACCATGAAGCGGGTGCGGGTGCCGTTGACGTTGGCCTCGATCCAGTAGTGCCCGTCAGCCGCCAGCGGCACGCGCACTTCGCCGCCCGAAACCTGCGCTTCGGGCAGGCCGATGCTGGGCATGAAATGGGCGAACGAGGGATCGAGGTGAACGAAGCGCAGGCACGCCACGGCAAACACGCCCAGCAGCACGAGATTGCCGAAAAAGCGCATGAGCCGCGCCAGGCCACCGCCACCCAACCCCGCCAGGGTGACCAGCACCATCGCCACCAGCGCTGCGGCAAGCAGCGGCGGCGGGCTGATAAGCCAGGGCGGCAGGGCGCCAAGCATGTGGCCGGGATCGATCATCACCCGCCTTTTGCCACGGCCAACCTTGCCCCAAGCTGAAAACGCATGCGCGCGGCCGCCATGCCGTAACGCTTGGGAAACCACGGTGATTTACGATAGAACCCAGGCTTGTCCCGGGGCGGGACAGGCAGCCCGGCGTGCTGGCCACGGTCAGCGCGAACGCTATTATCCGGGGCGAAAGGAAAATCTGGCATGGCTGGCAAGCCGGCGTGGTGGCGCAAAGCGCTGTGGCCGAACGGAAAAGACGGGTTGAAGACGAGGCAAGGCCGCCAGGCCGCGTGGCGCCGCCTGGCGGTGCTGGGCGCGGGCGCCTGTGCCACTGGCCTGGCCATGCTCCTGGCGTTTCATGTGGGCCAGGACCTGGCCCGCAGCCTGGCGGGCGGGGATGACGATGCGCCCCAGGCCCTGCCAACCGCGCTGGCCGA
>NZ_KE148439.1:0-337 GCF_000410615.1 Novosphingobium sp. B-7
GTGCTGGGCGCGGCCTGCGCCGCCCTGGCTGCCGTGGCCGCCTGGACTTTGACCGTGCACGAGCAGCATCTGGCAGCGCCGGCTGATCGCACTGCCAGCTTTGCCCTGGCCGATGGCAGCCGGGTGTGGCTGACGCCGGGGAGCGCGGTGACGATGCGCGCCACCCTGCTGGGCCGGTCGGTTGCGCTTGATGGCGAAGGCACGTTTGACGTGAAGCACGAGCGACGCCCGTTTGCGGTGACGGCGGGGGACGTGCGCGTGGTCGATCGCGGCACGCTGTTTTCCGTGGCGCGGCGCGCCGGGCAGACGGCGGTGATCCTGGCGCGCGGGGCGATCG
>NZ_KE148439.1:457-804 GCF_000410615.1 Novosphingobium sp. B-7
CCGCGCTGGCCTGGCGCGACGGGCGGCTGGTGGCGCAGGATCTGCCGTTGGCGGCGGTGATGGCGCGGTTCTCGCAATTGAGCGGCGTGCCGATCGCGCTGCGCGATCCCGCGATGGGCGATCTGCGCGTCTATGGCACCTATCGCCTTGGCGATGTGGCGCAGTTCCTCGATGCCGTTGGCGCGCTCTATCCCGTGGCGTGGCGCCGAACCGAGCGTGGGTATGAGGTTTTCCGCCGCTAGCGCCGCTTTGCTGGGCGCGGCGTGCCTTGTGCCCGCGCCCGTTCCGGCCATGGCCGCGACGGCGCAGCCCGTTGGCGCGCCCACGCGCATCGTGCTGCCGGCCAT
>NZ_APCQ01000002.1:0-7866 GCF_000410615.1 Novosphingobium sp. B-7
GCCGCGCCGCCCGTGCGCTGCGACGGCGGCGGCGCCTGGCGCTTGCCATGATCGTCGTTGCGCTGGCGCTTGGCATCGTCGGCCTGGTCGCTGCGCCGCAGGGCTGAACGCCCCGCCGCCACGGGCATGGTGGGCAACAGCGACCCTTTGCCTTGGCAGCGGGCATGGGGTACAGCAACATCCTGACATAGCCCGGACCAGGCTGCCCATGACGCATTCGGACTCTTCGCTGCTGCTCGACCTCTACGGCTCGGTAGAGCATGAGGCGCGCTGGCAGGTCGTGCTCGATACGTTGCGCGATCGCATGGGCCTGGAAAGCGTGGTGGCGCAGGTGCTGTCTTCGGCCCGCTCCTGCCTGCAACAGGTCTGGACGGCGCGGGATTCGGTATCGTTGCGCCATGCGGCCATTCACGATTCCTGGGCCAATTCCGGCGCCAATCCCCGCTTTCATCGCCAACGCGCGCTGCGCCATCCCGATACCGGGATCGGCAGTGATTTCCAAAGCCTGGATCATTCCGAAAACGAACATCGCGCCATGCGCGAAGGGTTGGCGCGCTGCGGATTGGGGCCGGCGTTCTGGGTCGATTTCGGCCTCAGCCCGAACAGCCATTTCTCGCTGGTGTTCCATCGCAAGCCCGGTGACGACCGCGACGTCAACGCCGGCGAGGTGGAATTTCTGCAGCAGTTGCAGCCCCACCTCAGCCAGGCGGTCAGCCTGTGGCTCAAAACCTCGGAAAACGCGGCGCGGGTGCGCACGCTGGAACAGGCGATCAGCGCCACCGACCTGGCCATGACCAGCTGCGATCGCACGCTGCGCATGGCATGGAGCAATCCAGTGGCCGAGACGCTCCTCGCCTATAACCGGCACCTGGGCGTGCGCAACGGCATGCTGACCGGGCACAACGCGCAAGCCAATGCCGCGCTCAAGGCGCTGGTCGCCGATGCGGCCGCCGGCCATGCCGATGTGCTGGCACTGGGCAGCCCGGGAGACGATCCGCTGCATGTGCGGGCCGTGTCGGGCGCCAACCAGGCCGGCATCGGTGCGGCCGCGCGCGATGAAGTGCTGCTGCTGATCGCGGCGCCGGAACGCCGCGCCCAGATCGTGCCGTCAGCCCTGGCGCGCCTGTTCCGTCTGACCGGGGCAGAAGCGCAACTGGCCGCCGCCCTGGCTTCGGGCGACACGGTCAGCGAATATGCTGCCCGCCGTGGCATTACCACCGGCACCGCGCGCATCCAGCTCAAGCAGCTGTTCGGCAAGACCGGCACCGGGCGCCAGGCCGATCTCGTTCGCCTGATCCTGCATTCGCTCTCGGCCCAGGGCAACGGCACCCTGCCCCCGGCACCCGTTCCGCCACGCCCAAACTGAGATCGCAGACTATATCCCATATGGGAGGTGCAGGGCCGCAACCTCTGGCCCCATCATCCCCCGCGACAAGGCGGAACGGACGCGTTCCAAACCGCCGCAGCGTGAGGGATAGAAGATGCAGCCCAGACATTTCCATTCGTTCGCAGGCGCTCCCGTGGCCCTGGCCATGGCCCTGGCCTGGAGCAGCGGGCCAGCACTGGCGCAGGATGGCAGCGGCACGCCGGCAACTGCAACAAGCGCCGATGCCGCCCCCGGCGAAATAGTAGTCACGGCCACCCGCCGCGCCGAATCGCTCAGCAAGGTGCCGCAATCGGTCACCGCGCTCAGCCAGGCCTCGCTCGATGCGCGCGGCATCAAGGACATTTCGGGCGTCGTGCGGCAGACGCCGGGCATCCAGTTCGATCCCAACGGCTTCGGCAACCAGACCAACATCGCCATTCGCGGCATCAGTTCCACCGTGGGGGCGGCCACCACCGGCGTCTATATCGACGATACCCCGATCCAGAGCCGCGTCGTGGGCTATTCCACCACCAACGCCTTTCCCGCGGTGTTCGATCTGGCGCGCGTGGAAGTGCTACGCGGGCCGCAAGGCACGCTGTTCGGCGCCGGTTCGGAAGGGGGCACGGTCCGCTTCATCACCACCCAGCCCAGCCTGACCGACACACATATCTACGGCCGCGCGGAAGCCTCGGCCACGCAGGGCGGCGCCGCCTCGGGCGAACTGGGCGTATCGATTTCAGCGCCGCTGGTGCGCGACAAGCTCGGGCTGGCGGCCAGCGTGTGGTATCGCCACGATGGCGGGTGGATCGATCGGCAGGATGCCAATCCCATCCTCACCAACGCGCCCTATCTCAAGAACGTCAATTCGAGCTGGACGCAAGTGGCGCGCTTTGCGCTCAAGTGGGCGCCGGTCGAAGGCGTCGAAATCACGCCCTCGCTCTATTATCAAAAGCGCGCCAACAACGACACCAGCCCGTGGTGGGAAAACAACGGCCTCGCCCCCAGTGATCCGGGCTACAAGGCGCTGTCCAACCCCAGCAAGGGCCAGTACGTCAGCGGGGCGCCCAATGGCTCGCCCGATCGCGATCGCTTCTATCTGCCCGCGCTCAACATCAGCGCCGATCTCGGCGGCGCGCAGCTGATCAGCAACACCTCTTACTATGTGCGCGATCAAAGCGGCGAGATCGACTATTCCACGATCTGGCCGGCGGTCTTTGCCGGCACGCCCTGGGTCGGCACTGATCACAAGGCCCTGGCCTATATGCGCAACGACCAGCGCACCTTCACCCAGGAAGTGCGCCTGCAATCGAACAACAACAATGCACCGTTCACCTGGGTGATCGGCGGCTTTTATGCCAAGTCGGCCCAGCATTTCGCCGAACAGGTCTATGACCCCAACTTTGCCGACATTTTTGGCGGCGTGCCGCCCGAAGTGGTGCTCGGCGTGCCGCTGGTCGATGGGCTCTATTCGCTGGCGGGGAGCGGGCGCGGCGCCGACGAACAGCTGGCCGGTTTTGCCGAAGGGTCGCTCAAGCTGACCGACACTCTCAAGGTAACCGCCGGGGTGCGCGTGGCGCACACCAAGTTCGAAGGCAATTCGCTGTTCCAGGGTCCGGTCTCGGGCTATCAGTTGCAGGACCAGCAGTCGGTCAGCGAAAACCCGGTCACGCCCAAGTTCGCGCTCAACTGGCAGGCCACGCCAACCACGCTGATTTATGCCACGGCGGCCAAGGGCTATCGCATCGGCGGCACCAATGCGCCGGTGCCGCTCAGCCAGTGCGGGACGGACCTTGCCAACTATGGCTTTGCCAATGTGCCCAGCACCTACAAGTCCGACAGCCTGTGGAGCTATGAAGCCGGCGCCAAGACGCGCGTGGGCGGGGTAAGCCTGGCAGCCAGCGCCTACCACGTGGATTGGAGCAACATTCAGCAGAACGTCTATCTCCAGCATTGCGGCGCGCAGTTCACTGCCAACCTGGGCAAGGCACGCAGCCAGGGCTTCGACATCCAGGCGACGGCCCGGATCAGCCCCGCGTTCACCCTGGATGGAACGCTGGCCTATACCGACGCGCACCTGACCCAGAATGTCAGCGGCCAGCCCAATCCCCAGGCCGGCCAGCTGATCGCCGCAGTGGGTGATCACCTGGAAACCCATCCGTGGACGGCCACGATCGGCGCCAATTATGAAGCGCCGGTCGGCAGCGCCACGGCCTATCTGCGCGCCGACTATTCGTACAAGAGCAAGGCCAGGATGTCGGCCGTCACCGACAGCAGCACCAGCAGCTATGATCCCGGCGCCTATGCCCTGCCCCAGGTGCACTATGCCAGCCTGCGCGCCGGGCTGCGCAAGGGCGCCTATGATCTCTCGCTGTTTGTCGACAACCTGACCAACGAAACCACGATCCTGTCCCGCTCGATCGAGGTGAGCGGCGTTGGCACCTATCGCAACCTGTCACAGCGCCCGCGCACGTTCGGCCTCACCCTGCTGATGCGCCAGTAATGCCGGGTGCCCCGCCAAGGGGCACCCCCTGCACTGGGCCGGAAGCACCCTGATGCTTCCGGCCACTTTTCCCTTGTTCCTTCCCTGATGCAAAGGCTGCTTCCCCATGGTTTTCCCCCGCAAGAAGGCCGCGCTCGCGCTGGCCAGCGCCACCCTCGCCCTGGCCCAGGCTTTCGCCGCGCCTGCCCTGGCGCAAACCGCGCCGCCCCATGTCCTGCCCAATGGCCAGGTACCGCCCAACCTGGCCGCCGCGCGCACCCACATGCTCGAAGCGCCGGAAAACATGCTGACCTTCCACACCATGGATCAGCTGTTCCAGACCCGCCCGGTGCCGCGTTCCGGCCCGATCGCCGCGCTGCCCCGCGTGGACCAGGCCCTGCCCGATGCCGTGCTCGGCACCACGAAAATGACCGAGGACCAGTGGGAAGACCGCACTTTCACCAATGCCCTGCTGGTGATGCGCGACGGCAGGATCGTGCACGAAAGCTATCGCAACAACACCGATGCCAGCACGCACTACATCTCGTTCTCGATGGCCAAGTCGATCACCTCGATCATGGTCGGCATCGCGGTCAACCAGGGCTTCATCAAGTCGATCGACCAGCCCGCCACCGACTATGTCCCCGAACTCAAGGGGTCGGGCTATGACGGGGTGACGATCCGCCAGCTGCTCCAGATGCGTTCGGGCGTGGATTACGAGGAACGCTATGACTTTGGCGCAACGCCCAGCGTGGCCGCCAAGATCTTCCTCAACGCCATCGTCGCCAACACCGAACGCTTTGCCGACACCGCGCCACGCCTGGGCCGCAAATGGAAGCCGGGCAGCCACTTCAACTATTCCACGCTCGATACCAGCGTGCTGGGCTGGATTCTCGAACGCGCGACCAAGCAGCCGCTGGCCACCTACATGACCAACACCCTGTGGCAGCCGATGGGCATGGAATCCTATGGCTTCTGGCTGGCCGATGGCGCGCCGGGCGTGGGGCGCGAGCTTAACGGCATGGGCTATAACGCCACGCTGCGCGATTTTGCCCGCCTGGGGCAGATGATGCTGGACGAGGGCAAGTTCAACGGCCGCCAGATCCTGCCGGCGGACTGGGTCCACCAGGCAACCGCGATGGTGCCCAATGCCGATCCCGGCACGCCGCCCCCGCCGGCCAGCGTGACCGATCCCTTCGCCCGCTCCGGCTATGGCTTCCAGTGGTGGAAGGTCGACGATACCGGCGCCTATACCGCGCTCGGCCTCCAGGGGCAGTTCATCTACGTCCACCCCGCCACGCGCACGGTGATCGTCAAGCTCAGCTTCTTCCCGCCCGAGGGATCGGACCTGGGCAATCGCGCGCTGGAAGAAACGCTGGCCTATTTCAAGACGCTGGTGAACTGGTCGGCCACCGCGCCCAAGCCGTAAGGCCAGGCGCCCAAGGGATGATCCGGCGGGATCATGCGTGGGGGAACGTAATCTCCACCATGATCCCCTCGGGCGAAAAGCGCCGCACGATGCGCCCGTCGAGCTGGCGTTCGGAACTGCGGATCAGCGCCGAGCCAAAGCCTTCGCGCGCCGGCACGCCGTCTTCGGGCAGCACCAGCGGCGCGGCGGCGCGTTCCTGCCACACCAGGCGCACGGTCTTGTCTGCCGCATGGTGTTCCCAGCGCACCTCGAGCAGGCCGCCCGGGGCCGACCAGGCGCCATACTTGACGGCATTGGTCACCAACTCGTGCAGCACCAAGCCCAGCGGCACGGCGTGGCGGCCCGACACCACCAGTGTGCCGCCGGATAGATTGCAGCGTTCGCTGTCAGAGCGGTAGGGCGCGATCGCCTTGGTGACCAGATCGGCCAGGTCCACCTCGCCATCGCCATCGTGGCGCCCCTGCGTCACATCGTGCGCGGTGACCAGGGCGTGGATGCGCTTGGCAATGCGGTCCACCGCCGGGGCCGCGGCGGTATCGCCCCGGGCCGACATCTTCACGATCGCCAGGATCACCGCGAACAGGTTCTTCACGCGATGATTAAGCTCGCGCGCCAGCAGGTCGGCGCGGTCGCGCGCCTCGGCGATCAGCGCGGCATTGGCAGCCGCTGCCTGCGCCTGGGCAGTGCGGATCACCTGCCACAGCCCCAGGATCAGCGCGATCGTGATGATCACTGCCAGCAGGCCCAGCGAGGGTATGACGCGCGCCTCGGCCATGGCAGCACTGTCGGTCGCGGCATCCAGCCGCGCGCGCTCGGTACGTTCCAGCCGGCCCACGGCCTGGCGCAGGGCCTCCATCGCCAGTTGCCCCTCGTCAGACAGGGTGCGCACCCGCGCCTCGACCAGTTCGCCACGCCGCACCAGTTCCACCGTGCCGGCCATTTCGGCCCACTTGGCATCGCCCAGGCGCTCGATCTCATCCACCAGGGCGGCCTGCTGCGGATCGATGCCCTGGCCCAGGCGCCGGCGCAGCGCGCGGATTTCCGCCTCATAGGCGGCATGGCCCTGCGTATAAGGCACCAGATAGCGGCGGTCATAGGTGATGTAATAGCCGCGCTGCCCGGTTTCGCCGTTGAGCGTGGCCGCCACGATGCCATCGAGCGCGGCCAGCACCGCGCTGGTGCGCGCCGCCTGCTCGCGCTGCACGCGCTCGGCATCGACCGTGGTAAAGATCAGGGCAAAGGTGCCCAGCAGCGCCAGGGCCAGCACGGCAAACAGCGCCAGTGTCAGCCAGGCCGGCTTGCGGCGCCATATGCGGCCCCAGCTTTGGGCCTGCCCGGTTTCGTCGGCAACCATGCCTTTGCCCTAGAACCTTGTGGGAATTTCGCCAATGGCATTTTCATTGCGGGTTTGCGCCCGCGTGGCACAATCGCGCCTCGGCAAATGCTTGACGGATGGCGCGCCCTCGCTTATCGGCGCACCCCTGATTTCGGCTCGGCGTCGGTTGCGGCGGCGTGCCTGTTATACCGATTCGCCAGACAAGAAGAAGAGCTGAACCATGAAGCGCACTTTCCAGCCCAGCAACCTCGTGCGTGCCCGCCGCCACGGCTTCCGCGCCCGCATGGCCACCGTCGGTGGTCGCAAGGTGCTGCGCGCTCGTCGCGCCCGCGGCCGCAAGAACCTCTCGGCCTGATCGCGCGCCCTTCGGGCACCATGTCGGTTGAGACCGGGGCCGATCCGGCCCGCTCTCCTCGGCGCAGTGCCCGCTTGGCGACGATGGCCCGGCGTGCGGATTTTCTCGCCGCCAATCGCGGAATCCGGGTCGCAAGGCCCGGATTCGTGCTTTTGGTGAACCCCTTGTCGCGCGCCGATGGCTCGCTGCGATTCGGGGTGACCGTCACCAAGAAGATCGGCAACGCCGTGGCGCGCAACCGCATGAAGCGGCGCTTTCGCGCGCTGCTGCGCGAACTGCTGCCCGCCCACGGCATTGCCGGCGCCGATCATGTGCTGATCGGCCGCGAAAACGGGGTGGAGCGCGATTTCGCCCTGCTGCGCAGCGAACTGGGCCAGGCCCTGTCGCGCGCTGCTGCCGGCAAGGGCGATCCGCCCCGAAAGCCTGGCGGCAAATCGGGCGGAAAGCCCGGCACCAGGCGCGGGCCACCGCGCGAACCCAAGCCCGCCTACGGCCGCTGAGCCCATGAAGCGCCTGCTCATCCTCATCGCCCGGGGCTGGCAGCTTGGCCCATCCCGCGTCTTGCCGCCTTCGTGCCGCTTTGCCCCCTCGTGCTCGCAATATGCGATCGAGGCGTGGACCAAGCATGGTGCGATTAAGGGTAGCTGGCTTGCCGCCTTGCGGCTATTGCGCTGCCATCCCTGGGGTGGCTGCGGGTACGATCCCGTCCCCTGAACACCCCTTCCCAAACAGCTTGATTCAACGAACGCGAGGCACAGTGGAGAAACAGCGCAACCTGATCCTGGCGGTGGTCCTGATGGGCCTGCTGCTGATCGGCTGGGATTATGGCATCGCCTATTTCTATCCGCAGCCCAAGGGCAAGCCGGCGGCTATGGCCAGCCAGGCGCCCGTGGCCGCGCCC
>NZ_KE148440.1:0-259 GCF_000410615.1 Novosphingobium sp. B-7
TCGCGCACGGCGCGCAGGCGCGTATCGCGTTGGACCGCGCGCCGATCGGGGCTTGGGGCTGGGGGCCGTTGGTGCGTGGCCTGGTGCCGGCGCTGGGCGCCACGGCGCTGGTTACGGCACTGGGCCGCCTGCTGTTTGCCGCCGCGCCGATCACCAACGTGGCATTGCTCTATTTCCTGCCAGTGATGCTCGCCGCCACGCGCTATGGCCTGGCCACCGGGGTGATCACCGGTCTGGTCGCCTCGCTCGCCTACAACTT
>NZ_KE148440.1:448-704 GCF_000410615.1 Novosphingobium sp. B-7
GGGTGACCACGGCCGAGGAACTGGGCCGCGTGCTCTGTGCCGAAGCATCCCGCCTGCTCGATGCCCATGCCCTGATGCTGTTGCCCGAAGACGGCAAGCTGGCCGTGGCCGCCGCCTTTCCGCCCGAGCACCGGCTGGAAGTGCTCGATTTCGCCGCGGCGCAGTGGGCGTTCGATCGCGCGCAGCCGGCCGGGCGCGGGTCGGGCACGCTCACCGCGTCGGAATGGCTGTTTACCCCGCTTTCGGCCGGCGGCGC
>NZ_KE148441.1:0-389 GCF_000410615.1 Novosphingobium sp. B-7
ACCCGATGCGCCGCAGCCGCAGCCGACGCCGAGCCCGGCCTCTGGCGGCACCCAGGCGGGCGGTGCCGCGCCCACCGGGGGGCAGTGATCGCCATGCGCCGCGCCTATGTTCCCACCGGTCTTTCCCGCCAGCCCTGGGGCGTGCTGCTGCCGCTGCTGATGCTGGTGTGCTTTGGCGGGGCCGTGCTCTATTCGGCGGCCGGCGGGCATTTCCAGCCCTGGGCGCTGATGCACGTCGCCCGCTTCTTCGTGTTCCTGACCATGGCCATGGTGCTGGCGCGCGTGCCGCAGGATTGGTTCCGGCGGGCCGCCCTGCCCCTCTATGGCCTGCTTTGCGTGCTGCTGGTGCTGGTGGAACTGATCGGCGGCATCGGCGGGGGGGGGGGGCG
>NZ_KE148441.1:399-22006 GCF_000410615.1 Novosphingobium sp. B-7
GCTCAACCTCGGGTTCATGACGCTGCAACCCTCGGAACTGATGAAGCCGGGCATCGTGCTGGTGCTCGCCTGGTTCTACAGCGTGCTGCCGACGGGCGAAACGCGCAGCTGGCGCGCCGTAGCGCCGGCCATGGGCCTGCTTGGCTTCCCCGCCGCTTTCGTCATGCTCCAGCCTGATCTGGGTACCGCGCTTGCCATCTGCTTTGGCGGGGTGGTGGTGATGTTCCTGGCCGGCCTGCCGCTGCGCTGGTTCCTGGGTGCAGGTGGCGCGGGGGCGGTCATCGCGCCGCTGGCGTTCTTCTTTGCCCTGCACGATTACCAGCGCAAGCGCGTGCTGGTGTTCATGGACCCGGAAAGCGATCCGCTGGGGTCGGGCTATCACATCACGCAGTCCAAGATCGCGATCGGTTCGGGCGGATTTTTCGGCAAGGGTTTCGGCAATGGCTCGCAAAGCCATCTCGATTACTTGCCCGAAGCCCACACCGACTTCGTCTTTGCCACCATGGCCGAAGAATGGGGCATGCTGGGCGGCCTGTTCGTGCTGCTGGTGTTCGGTCTCATCATGCGCTGGGGCCTGAAAGTGGCGATGAACGCGCCTGACCGGTTTTCCCGCCTGCTGGCCGCGGGGATGACCGCGACGATCTTTTTCTATGCCTGCATCAACATGATGATGGTCATGGGCCTGGCGCCCGTAGTGGGCATTCCCTTGCCGTTCCTGAGCCACGGCGGCTCGTCGATGATGACCAACATGATCTGCATCGGCACGATCATGGCGGTCGATCGGTGGAGCCGGCGGAGTTCCACAGGTCTTTCCTAAAAAAGTTGAAATTGGGGCTTGGCAGGGGCGGAGAAATCGCTATTGGGGCCGCTCCCGGGCGGCGACGGTCGCTCGGGAGCCCGGACGCATAGCTCAGTTGGTAGAGCAGCTGACTCCTAATCAGCGGGTCCTAGGTTCGAGCCCTAGTGCGTCCACCATCCTACTTCCGGTGCACCAACACCGGCCTGCCCGAACAGCAGGTGTGGACGCATAGCTCAGTTGGTAGAGCAGCTGACTCTTAATCAGCGGGTCCTAGGTTCGAGCCCTAGTGCGTCCACCATCCCTTCTTCCGGTGCCACCCACCGGCCTGCCACAACCGGCACGGACGCATAGCTCAGTTGGTAGAGCAGCTGACTCTTAATCAGCGGGTCCTAGGTTCGAGCCCTAGTGCGTCCACCATCCCTTCTTCCGGTGCCACCCACCGGCCTGCCACAACCGGCACGGACGCATAGCTCAGTTGGTAGAGCAGCTGACTCTTAATCAGCGGGTCCTAGGTTCGAGCCCTAGTGCGTCCACCATCCCTTCTTCCGGTGCCACCCACCGGCCTGCCACAACCGGCACGGACGCATAGCTCAGTTGGTAGAGCAGCTGACTCTTAATCAGCGGGTCCTAGGTTCGAGCCCTAGTGCGTCCACCATCCTTCTTCCGGTGCCACCCACCGGCCTGCCACAACCGGCACGGACGCATAGCTCAGTTGGTAGAGCAGCTGACTCTTAATCAGCGGGTCCTAGGTTCGAGCCCTAGTGCGTCCACCATCCCTTCTTCCGGTGCCACCCACCGGCCTGCCACAACCGGCACGGACGCATAGCTCAGTTGGTAGAGCAGCTGACTCTTAATCAGCGGGTCCTAGGTTCGAGCCCTAGTGCGTCCACCACCGTTACTTGGCAGCAGACGCACCAGCGTCATCCCCCTTATCGCAGATCGAGCACCACGCGCCCTTCGATGGTGCCGGCGGTCATCCGTTCGAATGTGGCGTTGATATCCTCCAGCTTCACCGTTTCCACCGTCGCGCGCACCTTGCCTGCGGCGGCAAAGTCCAGCGCCTCGATCAGGTCGAGCCGCGTGCCCACGATCGAGCCGCGCACGGTGATGCCGCCCAGCACGGTATTGAAGATCGACAGCGGAAAATCGCCCGGTGGCAAGCCCGTCAACACCACGGTGCCGCCGCGCGCGGCCATGCCCAGGGCCTGTTCGAACGCCTTGCGCGATACGGCCGTAACCAGCACGCCTTGCGCGCCGCCACAATGCGCCTGAACGAACGCAGCGGCATCGTCCTGCACGGCGTTGACGGTAAGCTCTGCGCCCAGCCGGCGGGCAAGATCGAGCTTCGCCTCGTCCACATCCACCGCGATCACCTTGCGGCCCATGGCCTTGGCATATTGCACCGCCATGTGGCCCAGCCCGCCGATGCCCGAAATGGCCACCCAGTCACCCGGCTTGGTATCGGTCATCTTGAGGCCCTTGTAGACCGTGACCCCGGCGCACAGGATCGGGGCGACCTCGACGAGATCGAGCCCGGCAGGAATGTGGCCGACATAGGCGGCATCGGCCAGGGCATATTCGGCAAAGCCGCCGTTGACCGAATAGCCGGTGTTCTGCTGCTCGTGGCACAGCGTTTCCCAGCCACCCAGGCAATGCGGGCAATGGCCGCAGGCCGAATGCAGCCAGGGCACGCCCACGCAATCGCCTTCCTTCACACCCACCACGCCCGGCCCCACGGCCACGACGTGGCCCACGCCCTCGTGCCCGGGAATGAACGGAGGCTGGGGCTTGACCGGCCAATCGCCACAGGCGGCGTGCAAATCGGTGTGGCACACCCCGCAGGTCGCAATCCGCACCAGCACCTGGCCAGGGCCGGGCTGCGGGATGGGCACGCGCTCGATCGTCAGCGGTTGCCCAAAGGCATGCACCACGGCGGCTTTCATCGTTTCGGCCATTGCCATTCTCCATGTTTCGCCAATGACATGGAGAATGGCATGAACTGCCAGGGGCGGCTTTGGCCTCGATCAAGGATGGCCATGTGTCAGCGTAAAGGCACTGACGGCACGGCGTAGCGCAGAGCCCTTCGACAGGCTCAGGGCGAACGGGGAATTTGCGGATTTCCCCTGCTCCGAAGAAGGATAGTGAGCCGTTCGGGCTGAGCTTGTCGAAGCCCCGTACCTAGCCGAGCGTTTCAGCCCATCGTGCCGAACTTGCCAGCCTGGAAATCGGCATAGGCCTGGTGGATTTCGGCCACGCTGTTCATCACGAAGGGCCCGTGCGACACGATCGGCTCGTCGATCGGATCGGCATGACCCAGCAGGATCACACTGTCCTCCTGCGCCACCAGTTCGAGGCGGTCGCCCGGCGTCAATTCCACCAGGTTGAAGGCTGGCGCCACCGTACCGGCCACGGCCACGCTGCCGCGCACGACATAGAGGAACACGTCGCGCCCCTGCAGCCCCTCGGCCACCAGCGTGCCGCCAGCATCGAGCGCGGCAAAGCTCATGAACACGCCGGTCAACGATGCGACTGGCCCTGTGGCTCCACCGCGTGTGCCCGAAACCAGATGCACGCGCACGCGCCCGGCGTCTTCGGTCAACGCCGGCACGCCATCGGCCTGCACCCCGGTATAGCGCGGCGCGGTCATCTTGAGGCGGGCCGGCAGATTGACCCACAACTGTAGGATTTCCACCGCCCCGCCCCGGCGCTTGAAATCGTCTGACGAGATTTCGGCATGGATCAGGCCGCTGCCGGCCGTCATCCACTGCACCCCGCCGGCGTGGATCGTGCTTTCGTGGCCGCCGGTGTCGCGGTGGGTCAACTCGCCGGTGAGGATGAAGGTGATCGTTTCGAAGCCGCGATGCGGATGCGGCCCGAATGGCAGGCCCCGGTTGGGCGAAGGATAGACCTGCGGCCCATGGTGGTTGAGGAACAGGAACGCGCCGAGATGATCGAGCGCGGGCCCCGGCAGAGGGCGGCGGGTGACAAGATCGCCGATGTCATCCCGATGGGCGGGATGCAGGCGGTGAATGGTGCAGGCTTTCTCGGTCATACCCCATGATACGACCAAGCGCCGGAAAAGACGCAAGGAAAAAGGGGTGGCGTGCCCTCCCCGGCGCGCCACCCCTTCCCTTTTCAGCCGCGTGGCTGATCAGTAAGCCAGAACCAGCGTGGCAATCGCGGCGCGCGGGGCACCGATCTGCACATTGGTATAGCTACCGGTATAGCTCACCTGGTTGTTGAACGTGCCCGAGAACCCGCCCGCGTAATACTGGTTGAATAGGTTGGTCACGTTGAGCTGGAGATAGGACCGGTCGTTGAGACCGACCGCGCCCAGCGCCACGCGCGCATCGAGATCGACAAGGGTGTAGGACGGCGTCTTGGCGCCATAGGCCACCGTGGTCGTACCCGCGAGGTAATAGGGCGTGTTCTGATCGTTGACATAGCGCGGACCGGTGCGCTTGACCTGAACGCCCAGGGTGAAGGGCTGGAAATTGCCCGCCAGGCGCGCGCCAACCGTGGTGATCGGCACGGCGGATTCGAACTTGCCAGCGGTGGCCAGTTCGCCGGTGGGCGAATCGACATTGTCCTTGATCCGCGAATGCAGCCACGAGCCAAAGACATAGCCGCTCACGTGCGAGGTGAAGCGGTACGACACGTTGGCATCGATACCATAGCGATCGACGGTGCCCAGGTTGGTGTAGATCGCGGTGTTGGCGTCAGGCTGATAGGCCGTGCCCAGGCGGTTGGTGAAGTGGGTGTACCACAGGTCTGCCTGTGCCTGGAGCGGGCCGCTGGTGCGGCGGAAGCCCAGGTCGAAGTTGTCGGTCTTTTCCGGGTCCACCAGGCCGGCATTGCTGCCATTGGCAAAGTAGAACGACTGATAGAGCGAGGTCGTCTGCGGGACGGACATGCCCTTGGAGTAATTGAAGAAGATCTGGCCGGCGCTGGGCAGGTCATAGGTCACGCCCAGGCTGGGCAGCACGGCATTGTAGTTATAGGTGCGGCGTTGCGGCGAAACCGCGCTGGGGTTGGCTGCGGCATAGGTTGCCGCCGATGCGCCGAACACGCAGCTTACGCCGCCGCTGCTGCTGCGGGTGAAGCAGTCGTTGGTCAGGTCGCGGTGCATGAACGGCGCGCGCAGGCCAGCATTCACTTTCAGGCGGTTGCCCATGAAGCTGCCGCGATATTCGGCCGAAACCTGGTTGAGCAACGCGATCGAGCGCGTGTCGCGCTTTTCCACCACGTTGCCCGCGCCATCGGTGAGCGGATCGTTGACCGGCGAGATCAGCACGGGCGAGCCATCGCTGTTGAGCATGCCGAGTTCGCCGGTCTGCGAAATGACCGAGCGGGCAAAGGCATAGGCAATGCGCACGGCCTGGCGGCTGTCGATGTCATAGCGCATTGAGGTGGTCAGCGCGATGCGGTGGGTGGTCGTCTGGCTGGGCGCCAGCAGGCGCACCTTGTCCAGCGTATCGCCGTCGCCGTTGAGATCCTCACCCAGGTAATAGCTGCCGTTGACATAGCCGGTCATCCCGGCCGACGTGCCTTCGGAAGCGACCACAGTGCCGCCGCCATTGGCCTTGGTCGACTGATAGCTGGGGTCGATCGTCCACACCAGGCCCGGCGCCAGCGTCAGGCGCGCGCTGCCGCGCAGGTTGAGCAACTGCGCCGGGTTGACGCGATAGTCATAGGCCGAACCGCAGGTGTTGGCATTGTCGGCCGTGCCGGCATTGGCCGCCGCCGTGGTGCACGGCGCATAGTGGTAATAGCCGTTCTTGAAGCTGGTCGGGAAATAGGTGAAACCAACGCCGGTGTCGGCCGTCAGCGGCACGTTCGACAGCGGGACCGAGCCCGAGAAGTTGTTTTCGGTGCCCACATACGTGCCGGTCAGCGACAGGAAATCGCCATTGGCGCCAAGCGGCTGATAGATCCCGCCGTTGGCCTGCTCGCGCCGCACCTTGCCATAGTTGTTGAACGGCGAATCGTTGTGCGAGTGGCTGTATTCGCCATAGAGGCGCGTGCCAGCCGGCCCGATCGCGCCGCTATCGACCATGCCCATCACGCGATAGTAATTGTCGGTGCCCATCGCGCCCGATGCCTTGAGGTGGAAATCCTCGGTCGGCTTGTGCGAACGGATGTTGATGGTCGAGCCTGAGGCCGACGAGGTCGGGCTATCGACGTCGGTCGTGCCGAAATTGACCGCGACCTGATCGATCACTTCGGAATCGAGCAGCTCACCCGAATAGAGCGCATAGTTGCCATCATCGTTCAGCGTCACGCCATCGATGGTTTCGGAAATGCGCGTGGCATCAAAGCCGCGGATCATCAGCGTGCCGCCGCTGCCGCCATAGGGATCGTTGTTCTGGAAGCTGACGCCGGGCAGGTAATTGATCATGTCGTTGATCGACTGGCCGGGCGTCTGCCGTTCGATCCAGGCCTGGCTGAGAATGGCCGAGGCCTTGCTGGTATCGGGATTGGCGACGCCGACGATGCCCTTCTGGGCCGTGCCGGTCACCACGATCTGGTTGCCGAAGTCCATGCTGCCGGTGGACTGGGCCAGCGCCGGCGCGGCCAGGCCCAAGCTTGCCAGGGCAAGCACGGTGGCGCTGGCGTGGGCCGCCAGGCGGTATTTTTGTTCGGTCATATTGCCTCCTTGAAACCGTGGCCGGATAAGGCGCAAATATGCCAGATTTGCTACAGCTATTCGGTATATACCGTTGATTTATTGTGATATTTTTGAATACAAAAGAAACATATGCAACGATCTTGGTTGCATATTGCAATGCGGCGAAATGGTCATCGCATTGCAACAGTTTCACACGAATCCCGTCAATCAATCGTCATTCTTTTCTGCCAGCCAATCGGCATAGCGCGGCCGCGTCAGCTGGAACGAGGTATCGCTGCGGCTGTACCACGCCCCGTGCATGCGCGCGATCAGCCCCATGGCCATGGTATCGACGTAGAGACGATCGGCGTCGATGAAGTGGTCCTGGATATGGAAACGCACCACTTCGCCCAGCACGATCGTGCTCTGTCCCGCCTCGATCGCCTGATAGAGCCGGCATTCCATCGACACCGGGGCCGTGGCGATGCGATCGGGCGCAACCACGCTCGACGGCGCCAGCGACAGGGCGGCGTGGGCGGCCTCATCGAATTCGGGCGGGGCATCGATGCAGGTAAAGTTCATCGCTTCTGCGTCATGTTCTGACACCAGGTTTACAACGAATTCCTTCGTTTCCAGGATATTGGCAGGTGTATCCTTGTGGCGGCCATCGGCCTGGCGCAGGAACCCGATCGTCAGGAGCGGCGGATCGGCGGCGACCATGTTGAAAAAGCTGAACGGCGCGGCATTGGTCACTCCGGCGGCAGAGCGGCTGGTAATCCAGGCGATCGGGCGCGGCGTGATCGAGGCGCTCATGAGCTTGTAGCGATCGCCCGCCGCGACCTGGGAAAAATCGAACTCCATCACCTGCCTCCATCACGCGCCATGCCGTGGGCGCTCTTTGGGCCGCACGCCAAGCACTGTCCATATGCCCGCGCGGCCACAACGCGCGAAGACCGCAAGCGGCACCATGGCCATCTCCGTCTGCCGCATGCTATGCATGCAGAAACATCATCATAAGCGAGGATCTTTATGCGCGCGTCCAGCCTTCCGTTCCGCCGCCTGGCCGCTTCGGCGCTGGCCGTCCTCGCCGCCTCATCGGCAGGCAGCGCGTTCGCGCAGCAGCCCATGGCGCCAAGCAGCGCGCCTGCCTGCCCCGCCACACCAGCCGCCCTGCCCCCGGCCTTTGCCGCATGGAGCAATGCCACGACGCTGGAAAGCGCCACCGATCGCCCTGGCCTCGCCATGACCAAGATTGCGCCGGGGGAAGCGGAAGCGCTGACGCTGCACCCCATGGCGGAAGTGCACTATGCCTTGCCGCCGCAAAAGCCTGCGGCTCCGGGCACCTTCGGCGGAATGGTTGCCCTGCACGTCACCACTGCGGGCACCTATCGCGTTGCACTCAGTTCCGCCGCCTGGGTCGATCTGGTCTCGGCCGGGGCTGCACTGCCCACCACCGCGCACGGGCATGGGCCGGATTGCAGCGGCATTCGCAAGATCATCGATTTCGCGCTGCAACCGGGCGACCATGTCGTCCAGATCGTTGGCAACGCCACCAGCACCATCACGGTTCTGGTCGTGCCGCAAGGCTGACCAATACTCACACAGCAATGTGATACACCCTCTTGCATATCACATTTCGATGTGACAATGCAGGTGCATGTCAAACGAACTCATCGAACGCGTCCGCAAGCTGGTGACCGAAGGCGGCATGTCGCGCGCAGGGCTTGCCCGCGCCGCCGGCCTGCACGCCAACACCCTGCGCGAATGCACCTCGTCCAGTTGGAATCCCACTGCCGACACGCTGGCCAAGCTGGAGCGGGTGTTGACCGAGGGCGACGACAGCCCCGCCATCGTGCCGATCGAAGAGATTATCGAGGAAGCGCGCAACGGGCGCATGTTCATTCTGGTGGATGATGAAGACCGTGAAAACGAAGGCGATCTGGTCATCCCCGGCCAGATGGCCACGCCCGACGCAATCAACTTCATGGCCACCCACGGGCGCGGGCTGATCTGCCTGACGCTGACCCGCGCGCGCGTCGAGGAACTTGGCCTCGAACTGATGAGCCGCAACAACGGCACGCGCCACGAAACCGCGTTCACCGTTTCGATCGAGGCGCGCGAAGGCGTGACCACGGGCATTTCCGCGCATGATCGCGCCCGCACCGTTACCGTGGCGATCGATCCGGCCAAGGGCCGCCATGACATCGTCACGCCCGGCCATGTCTTTCCGCTGATCGCACGCGATGGAGGCGTGCTGGTGCGCACCGGCCATACCGAAGCGGCGGTCGATATCTCGCGGCTGGCCGGCCTCAACCCCTCGGGTGTGATCTGCGAGATCATGAAGGACGATGGCACCATGGCCAGAATGGACGATCTCGTTCCATTTGCCCGGCGCCACGGCCTCAAGATCGGCACGATCCGCGATCTGATCGAATATCGCCGCCGGCATGACCATCTGGTGCAGAAGGTGGCCGAAGTGCCGTTCACGTCTGACTATGGCGGCGACTGGCGCGTGCTGACCTATCGCAACAAGGTGGATGGCACCGAAAGCCTGGTCCTGCAGAAAGGCCAGGTCATTCCCGGCACGCCCACGCTGGCGCGCGTCCATGCCTTTTCGGCCTTTGACGATCTGCTGGGCCGGGCCGGCGCGCGCAAGCGCACCCTGCAGCGCGCAATGACCGAAATCGGCCGCGCTGGGGCCGGCGTGATCGTGCTGCTGTTCCCGACCGCAGACAGCGATCCCGTGCGCGGCGCTACGCCGGGCCAGGACATGGACCTGCGCGCCTATGGTATCGGCGCCCAGATCCTGGCCGATCTTGGCATCCACGACCTGGTCTTGCTGTCCAATTCCCACCACACGCCGATCGCGATCGAAGGCTATGGCCTCAACATCGTGGGCGAGCGTCCGATTCCAGCGGAGTAAGTTTCTTGGCCAAGTTCCTCATCGTTGAAGCCCGGTTCTACGCGCATCTCAACGACCAGCTCATCGCCGGCGCCCGCGCCGCGCTCAAGGCCGCCGGCCACAAGGCCGATGTCGTCACCGTTCCCGGTGCGCTGGAAATCCCCGCAGCCATTGCGCTGGCCGACCAGGACGGCAGCTATGATGGCTATATCGCCATCGGCGTCGTGATCCGCGGCGAGACCTATCACTTTGAAATCGTGGCGGGTGAAAGCGCGCGCGGTATCATGGCGCTGACCATGGACGGCCTGCCGATCGGCAATGGCATCCTGACGGTCGAGAACGAAGCGCAGGCCCTGGTGCGCGCCGATCCGGCGCAGAAGGACAAAGGTGGCGAAGCGGCCAAGGCGGCTATCGCGCTATACGATCTCAAGAAGAAGTGGGGTGACTGATCACACCTGATCTCCCCTCCCGCTTGCGGGAGGGGCTTTCTTCTAAACTCCCCTCCCGCTTGCGGGAGGGGCTTTCTTCTAAACTCCCCTCACGCTTGCGGGAGGGGCTGGGGGAGGGAATGTTCCGAACGACATTCCAACACCCCCTCACCCAACCCTCTCCCCACTGGGGAGAGGGCTTTATTTTGGGATCAGGCGAGGCGCCCGAACGCGCCACGGCCGGCATAGCGCGCGGCCTGGCCCAGCTCTTCCTCGATACGGATCAGCTGGTTGTACTTGGCAAGCCGGTCGGAACGGGCGAGCGAGCCGGTCTTGATCTGGCCGCAGTTGGTGGCCACTGCCAAGTCGGCAATGGTTGCGTCTTCGGTTTCGCCCGAACGGTGGCTCATCACCGCGGTATAGCCTGCGCGCTGCGCGATGCTGACGGCTTCGAGCGTTTCGGTGAGCGTGCCGATCTGGTTGACCTTGACCAGCAACGAGTTGGCCAGCCCCTTGCCAATGCCCATTTCCAGGCGCTTGGGGTTGGTCACGAACAGGTCGTCGCCGACCAGCTGCACGCGCTTGCCAATCTTGCTGGTGAGCGCGGCCCAACCTTCGAAATCGTCTTCGGCCATGCCGTCTTCGATCGAGAGGATGGGATAGGCATCGCACAGCGCGGCCAGGTAATCGGCCATGGCATCGGGGCTGAGCGAGAGGCCTTCGCCGCTGATTTCATACTTGCCGTTGCGGAAGAATTCGGTGCTGGCGCAGTCCAGCGCCAGGACCATGTCTTCGCCCGGCTTGAACCCGGCCTTTTCAATCGAGGCCATCACGAAATCGAGCGCATCGCGCGTGCTGGCAAGGTTGGGGGCAAAGCCGCCTTCGTCGCCCACGGCGGTGGCCAGGCCCTTGTCCTTGAGGCCCTTCTTGAGGGTGTGGAACACTTCCGCGCCCCAACGCACGGCTTCGGCCAGGGTGGGCGCGCCCACCGGCATGATCATGAATTCCTGGAAATCGATCGGGTTGTCGGCATGTTCGCCGCCGTTGATGATGTTCATCATCGGCACCGGCAGCACATGCGAGGACACGCCGCCAACATAGGAATAGAGCGGCAGGCCACGCGCATCGGCAGCGGCCTTGGCCACGGCGAGCGAGGTGCCGAGAATGGCGTTGGCGCCGATACGGCCCTTGTTCTCGGTGCCGTCCAGTTCGATCATCGCCATGTCGATGTCGCGCTGGTCTTCGGCGTCGAGGCCGAGCAGGACTTCGCTGATCTCGTCGTTGACGGCGTCGACCGCCTTGGTCACGCCCTTGCCCAGATAGCGGCTCTTGTCGCCATCACGCAGTTCGACTGCTTCGTGCGCGCCAGTCGAGGCGCCTGACGGCACGGCGGCACGGCCGAACGAGCCATCGTCAAGGAGAACGTCGACTTCGACGGTGGGATTGCCCCGGCTGTCGAGAATTTCGCGGGCGTGAATATCGATGATCGCGGTCATGATCGGCTTCCCTTGGCTTTCGGTGGCCGGCCCCCAGTGGGCCTGCTTCCAGCAGCGAACGACGGTGTAACTATCCAGGGCAAGTTTCTCTGGACTTCACCGGCCTGCCGGGCTCCTATCGGGTGGAACCTTGGCAAGCAAGCGGCGTTGGCTTGCAAGATGGCGTAGAGCGGCAAATAATGCCGCAGTGCAACACCTGAACGCCGCCCGATCCATGGCCCATGCAGGGCATACGATTGTGGCATACGAATTTGTCGAAAGAGAAAGGGATTCTCATGGCCGACACCGCACCTGAAACCAACGAAACCGAAGCTGCCATCAAGGATGCCGGCGCCGATCTGGTGGATGCCGGCACCAAGGCGGCCGATGCCGTCGACGTGAAGGCGCACGACCTGGCCGCCACGGCACGCGATCTGGCCGAAAAGGCCAAGACCCGCTTTGCCCAGGCCGTGGACGAAGCACGCAGCAGCGCCGAAACGCTCAAGGCCGAGGCAATGGAAAAGAGCCAGGTCTACAAGGACAAGGCCAGCGACACCGCCGCGCAGTGGTCTGACGAGGCCAAGGCCCTGGCCGCGCAGGCCAAGGACAAGGGCGCCGATCTGGCGCACGATGGCAAGGCCAAGGCCAGCGAAGCGCTTGCAGCCGTGGGCAAGGCCATTGCCGGTTCGGCCGAGGCGATCGATGAAAAGCTTGGCGTCAAGTATGGCGACTATGCCCGCACCGCTGGCAAGAGCGTGGAAGACACCGCCGACAAGCTCGCATCCAAGGACTTTGCCGAACTGGGTGAAGACGTGAAGACCTTCGTGCGCAAGAGCCCGGCCACCGCGCTTGGCATCGCGGCCGTGACCGGCTTCGTGCTGGCGCGCCTGTTCCGCGGTGGCGACAGCACGGATGCCTGACAGCAGCGAGGCCACGCCGCTGGCCGCGCGACTCGAAGCGCTGTTCCGCCAGGGTGAAGCCGTTCTCGGCGCCGAGATGGCCTATCAGAAGGCGCGCGTTGGCTTTGGCTGGAGCCGGGGCAAACGCGTGGCCGTCTATCTGCTCCTGGCTGGCGCGTTCGGCGGCTTGACCCTGGTGGCGCTGGTGGTGGGCCTTCTCATTGCGCTGGCGCCACTGTTGACGGCCTGGGGGGCGCTGGCCGTGGTCGGCCTGGGCCTCATGCTGCTCAGCGGCCTGTGCTTCCGCGCCGCCGTGCGCGCGTTTCGCGATGCGCGCGATACGGTGCTGGGTAAGCCCACCCGGGCAGAAGCGGCAGTGGTTGCTGCCGTAGAGCAGGAGAACGCCATGCAGGAAACAGCGGCATGAGCGCCGAGGAAACCCTGCTGGCCGCCGCCCAGGCGCGCGCGCAGGCCTGGCAAGACATGCGATCGGAACTTGTCGGTCTCAAGGATGACTTGGCCGCGCGCCCCCTGGGGCAGCGACTGCGTGATCGCCTGATCGACGAAATGGTGGAAGCCATCGATGGCGCCGGCACGGTGATCAAGGACACTGCACCGGCGCTGATCATTACCCTGGTGGTGCTCGCAGGCTGGACCTTGCGCGAGCCGCTGACGGCCCTTGGCCAATGGCTGTGGGACAAGCGGCCGAGCGGATGGTTCGGCAAGCGCGAAAATCGCAAGTGGGGGCGCAAAACTGGAGGATTATGGTGAGCGACGACACGAAGCAGACGCCCGAACTGCCCCCGGTAGTGCCGGCACAGGACGACGATAGCAACCAGGCGAGCGATCGCGTGTCCCAGGCCCGCGCCAAAGCTGCGGAAGTGGGCAGCACCGTACGCCAGGTGGTGGAGCAGCATCCGCTGGCGGCACTGGCCGGCGGCATCGCGCTAGGCTTGGTGGTGGGCAAGTTGGCCACCCGCAGCCGCAAGCCGACTGCCGCCTCAACCTTTGCCAGCCTGGCCGAACCGGCCGAGCAGGTCGCTGCCGGGCTCAGCAAGAAAGCCAGCACGCTGGCGACGCTGGCGGCAGAGATCGCCCTTGCCTATGCTGCCAAGGCGGCCGATGCCGGCCGCGAAGGCGTGCACAAGCTGGAAGACATCGGCAGCGAGGCCAGCGGCAAGCTGGCCGAGGGTGCCGGCGAAGCACGCAAGAAGGCGACCGATCTGGCCGAAGTGGCTGCCAACGCCGCACGCGAGGCGGCCGACGTGGCGCTGGCGAAGGCCAGCGAACTGGCCGCCCGCCTCAAGCGCTGAGCACGCCCACCCTGCCCTCAGCGCCGTTTTGCGCAAATGCCCGTGCGCAGGTTGCAAATGTGCAGCCGCGCACGGGTCTTGCGCAAAGCCGCACAGTTTGCCATCGGCTTTTGGCATCCTCCCAGGGAAGGGCCACAATGCAGAAACTCCATCTCGTGATGGGCGGCCGGGTGAAAGACCCGCAGACGCTCGATTTCGTCGATCTCAAAGCCATCGATCTCGTCGGTGTCTATGCCGATTACGCCGCGGCCGAAGAAGCCTGGCGTTCGGCAGCGCAGCGCACCGTTGACGATGCCGAAATGCGCTATGTGGTGGTCCACCTCCACAAGCTGCTCGATCCGGCGCAAAGCGACGCCTGATCGCAGCGACATCGCGCTAATGCAAAAAGCCCCCGGAAACAGCAGTTTCCGGGGGCTTTTTGATGGCTTTGCGCAGGATCGGTTCAGATGAACTCGATCTTCTGCACCAGGTAGAACTTGTCGCCCGAGGGAACCGTGACTTCGATTTCCTCGTCCACCTTGCGACCGATCAGCGCGCGGCCGAGCGGCGAATTGTAGCTGATGCGGCCACGCTTCGCGTCGGCCTCGGCCTGGCCCACGATCTGGTAGCGCACCGGCTTTTCATCATCATCGAGCAGCGTCACCGTGGCGCCAAACACGATGCGGTCACCCGACAGGGTGGTGGGATCGATGATGTGCGCGCGGCTGATCTTGTCTTCCAGATCGGCGATCGTCGCTTCAACCTGCCCCTGGCGTTCCTTGGCGGCATGGTATTCGGCATTTTCGGAAAGATCGCCGTGGGCGCGTGCTTCCTCGATGGCGTCTACGATCCGGGGACGCTCCTCGCGCAGCAGCTTGAGCTCGGCAGTCAGCTTTTCATAGCCTTCCTGGAGCATCGGCAGCTTTTCAACACTGGCCATCCGTAATCCTTCTCTTTCAATTCCCTGGCCCAATGGGTTCGAGGGAAAACCGTTCCCCCGCCGGGCTGGAAACCAGCCTGGCCACGTTCAGCCGCGATGGGCAACGCTGTGGGAGGGGAACCCTTGGACGATCAACGATAATAGTCTTGCAGCGACTTCACTTCAAGTTCGGCACTGCGCAAAGCCTCGATCGCCTCTGCCGCAGCCACCGATGCGGTGGCTGTGGTGAAGTAGGGAACCCTGCCATTGAGCGCCGACGCACGGATCGAAGCGGAGTCCTTGTGGCTTTGCCAGCCTTCGGTCGTGTTGAAAATAAGGGCAATCTCGCCATCGATGATGCGATCGACGATGTGCGGGCGGCCTTCGGCCACCTTGTTGACCTGTTCCACGTTCACGCCGTTGTCAGCCAGGTAGCGGGCAGTGCCGCCAGTGGCGACAATCTTGAAGCCCATCGCCGCCAGCTTGCGCACGCCCGGCAGAACCACCGGCTTGTCGGTATCCTTGACCGAGACGAACAGCGTGCCGCCCTGCGGCAGGCGGGTGCTGGCGCCCAGCTGCGCCTTGGCGAAAGCCATGCCGAAATTTTCGTCGATACCCATGACTTCGCCGGTCGACTTCATTTCCGGCGAGAGCACCGGATCGACGCCGGGGAAGCGCGCAAACGGGAACACCGCTTCCTTCACCGCCATGTAATCGATGTCGCGGCGGATTTCGGGCAGATCGGCCAGGCGTTCGCCGGCCATCACGCGGGCGGCATACTTGGCAATGGGCTGGCCCACGGCCTTGGCCACGAACGGCACGGTGCGGCTGGCGCGCGGGTTCACTTCGATCAGGTAAACATCGCCATCCTTGACCGCGAACTGGATGTTCATCAGGCCCCGCACTTGCAGCGCCTGGGCCAGCAGAACCGCCTGCCGCTCCATTTCGGCAACGATTTCGGCCGGCAGGTTATAGGGCGGCAGGGTGCAGGCGCTGTCACCCGAATGGATGCCGGCTTCCTCGATGTGCTGCAGCACACCAGCCACGCGCACGGTTTCGCCATCGGCCAGCGCATCGACATCGCATTCGATCGCATCGCGCAGGTACTGGTCGATCAGGACCGGGCTATCGCCGGAAACCTGCACCGCCGTGGCGATGTAGTCTTCCAGCTGGGCCTGGCTGTCGACGATTTCCATGGCGCGGCCACCCAGCACGTAGCTGGGGCGGATCAGCACGGGATAGCCGATGCGGCTGGCCACGGCGATGGCTTCGTCGCGGCTGCGGGCGATGCCATTCGCCGGCTGCTTGAGGCCCAGCTGCTCGACCAGCGCGGCAAAGCGCTCGCGGTCTTCAGCCAGGTCGATCGCATCGGGCGAGGTGCCCAGGATCGGGATGCCGGCGTCTTCCAGCGCCTGCGCCAGCTTGAGCGGGGTCTGCCCGCCGAACTGCACGATCACGCCGACCAGTTCCCCGGTGGAGCGCTCGACATCAAGGATTTCCAGCACGTCTTCCGCCGTCAGCGGCTCGAAATAGAGGCGGTCCGAGGTGTCATAGTCGGTGGAAACGGTTTCCGGGTTGCAGTTGACCATGATGGTCTCGAACCCGGCGTCTTCCAGCGCGAAGCAGGCGTGGCAGCAACAATAGTCGAACTCGATGCCCTGGCCGATACGGTTCGGCCCGCCACCCAGGATCACGATCTTGCGGCGATCGCTGGGCATGGCTTCGTTTTCGGGCTCGCCAAACAGGCCACCTTCATAGGTGGAATACATATAGGGCGTGACCGCTTCGAATTCGGCGGCGCAGCTATCGATGCGCTTGAACACCGGGCGCACGCCCAGCTTGTGGCGCAGCTTGCGCACTTCGGCCTCGCTGGTGGCACCAGCCATAGCCGAGACCACATCGTGGACCAGGCCCGAGCGGGCGTGGTTAGGGCTGCCGACCAGGCCCGCCGACCGCACCGCCAGCTTGGCCAGGCGCTTGTCGGAAAAGCCCATGCCCTTCAACCGGCGCATGCCTTCGGCCGTCACCGGCAGGCCGTGCTGGATCACCGCCTCTTCCTCGGCGATGATTTCGGCGATGTGGCGCAGGAACCAGGGTTCGTACTTGGTCACGGCGTGGACGTCTTCGACGCTGAAGCCTTCGCGGAAGGCCTGGCCGACCACGAGCAGGCGCTCGGGCGTGGCGCGGCTGAGCGCGGCGTTGATCTCGTCGCGCGTCGCGCCTTCCAGCGCGTCATAGCGGTTGAAGCCGTCGAGGCCGGTTTCCAGCCCGCGCAGGGCCTTCTGCAGCGATTCCTTGAGATTGCGGCCGATCGCCATGACTTCGCCGACCGACTTCATCGCCGTCGACAGCAGCGGTTCGGAACCCTTGAACTTTTCAAAGGCAAAGCGCGGGATCTTGGTGACGACATAGTCGATCGTCGGTTCAAAGCTCGCCGGCGTGGCGCCGGTGATGTCATTGGTGATCTCGTCGAGGGTATAGCCTACCGCCAGCTTGGCCGCGACCTTGGCGATCGGGAAGCCGGTGGCCTTCGACGCCAGCGCCGAGGAGCGCGAGACGCGCGGGTTCATCTCGATCACGATCAGGCGCCCATCCTTGGGGTTGACCGCGAACTGCACGTTGGAACCGCCGGTTTCCACGCCGATCTCGCGAAGCACCGCGATCGATGCATTGCGCATGATCTGGTATTCCTTGTCGGTCAGCGTCAGCGCCGGGGCCACGGTGATGGAGTCGCCGGTGTGCACGCCCATCGGATCGACGTTTTCGATCGAGCAGATGATGATGCAATTGTCGTTCCGGTCACGGACGACTTCCATCTCGTATTCCTTCCAGCCGAGGAGCGATTCCTCGATCAGGACTTCGGTGGTGGGCGATGCTTCCAGGCCACCGCGGACGATCTTGATGAACTCGTCCTTGTTGTAGGCAATGCCGCCGCCGGTGCCACCCAGGGTAAAGCTGGGGCGGATGATCGAAGGCAGGCCAGTGGTTTCCAGCACGGCGAGTGCTTCTTCCACGGTGTGGGCCACGCCCGACCGGGCCGATTCCAGCCCAATCTTGTCCATCGCGTCGCGGAACTTCTGGCGGTCTTCGGCCTTGTCGATCGCCTCGGCGTTGGCGCCGATCATCGTCACGCCATACTTTTCCAGCGTGCCGTCATTGGCCAGGGCCAGCGCCGTGTTGAGCGCGGTCTGCCCGCCCATCGTCGGCAGCACGGCATCGGGCCGTTCCTTGGCGATGATCTTGGCCACCACTTCGGGCGTGATCGGCTCCACATAGGTGGCGTCGGCCATTTCCGGGTCGGTCATGATCGTGGCCGGGTTGGAATTGACCAGGATGATGCGATAGCCCTCTTCCTTGAGCGCCTTGACCGCCTGCGTGCCCGAATAGTCGAACTCGCAAGCCTGGCCGATGATGATCGGCCCGGCGCCGATGATCAGGATCGAGGAGATGTCAGTGCGCTTGGGCATGGGTGGGCCTTTGTCTTTGTTCTGGCGTCAGCCGTGCCGGGCACGGCGAATGGGTTCGGAAACGATGGCTGGGCGATTAGCCCAGCATGCTCACGAACTTTTCAAACAGATAGAAGCTGTCCTGTGGGCCGGGTGAGGCTTCGGGGTGGTATTGCACGCCGAACGCCTTCTTGCCGGTGATCGCGATCCCGCAGTTGGAACCATCGAACAGCGAGACGTGGGTTTCGATCACGTTGGCAGGCAGCGAACCCGGCGCATTGTCCACGGCAAAGCCGTGGTTCATCGAGGTGATTTCCACCACGCCGTCTTCGTTGCGCTTGACCGGATGATTGGCGCCGCGATGGCCCTGGTTCATCTTGGTGGTCTTGGCGCCGGCCGCCAGGCCGAGCATCTGGTGCCCGAGGCAAATGCCGAAGATCGGCACGTCGGCCGCGAGCAGTTGCTGGATCACCGGCACGGCATAGGCGCCGGTCGCGGCCGGGTCACCCGGGCCATTGGACAGGAACACGCCGGCCGGCTTGAGCGCCATGATCTCGTCAAACCCGGTCTGCGCCGGCACCACGGTCACGTCTGCCCCGGCCTTGACCAGGTTGCGGAAGATATTGTCCTTGGCGCCGAAATCCATGGCGACGACGTGCGGGCGGCCCGTGCCTTCAGGGCGGGTATAGCCCTGCCCCAGGTGCCAGACCGAACCCTGCCATTCTTCGCGGGCCTCGCGGCTGACCACGCGGGCGAGGTCAAGGCCTTCCAGCCCCTGCCAGGCGCGCGCCTTTTCCAGCAGGGCTTCCAGGTCGAACTGGCCTTCCGGGTTGTGCGCGATCACCGCGTTGGGCGCACCCGACAAACGGATGCGGCGGGTCAGCGCGCGGGTATCGATGCCGGCCAGGCCAATGCGGCCCTGGCGCTCCATCCACTGCTGGAACGTGCCCTGGGCGCGGAAGTTGGCCGGCGCGGTCACGTCTTCACGCACCACGCAGCCGACCGCGCCAGGCACGCCATGGCTTTCCATGTCTTCGGCATTGGTGCCGACATTGCCGATGTGCGGGAACGTGAACGTGACGATCTGCGATGCATAGCTCGGATCGGTCATCACTTCCTGGTAGCCGGTCATCGCGGTGTTGAAGCACACCTCGCCGACGGCTTCACCCACGGCGCCAAAGCCTCGGCCCCAGGCGACCGAACCGTCGGCAAGGACGAGAACACCCGTCGATCCTTCTGGTTGGGACGCAAGCGAAAGGGCGGGGTCGGCCATTATGGGGGCGCTCCGTTGGCAGGGGTTCTGGCGATGTTGCTAAGGCCCGGCCGCTACGCTCCTATGGCCGCAGCGTCAACCTAGCGGTTCAAGAAAGTTTGTCCTAGGAGGAATCCTTTGCGCCGCCCTGCGCGGCCCGAACACCCACAGGAAAAACACGACATGATCCGCGACACGATCAAGGCCGCGCAAGTGGCTGCCATGAAAGCCGGAGACAAGGGACGCCTTGCCGCCGTCCGCCTGATCCTGGCCAAGCTCAAGGACAAGGACATCGAACTGCGCACCGCAAAGACGGTGCCGGACGACGATGCCGTGGTGATCGACGTGCTGCAAAAGATGGTCAAGCAGCGCCGCGAATCGATCACCCTGTTCGAGCAGGGCGGCCGCCAGGAACTGGCCGACGTGGAAAAGGCCGAACTGGTCGTGATCGAGGAATTCCTGCCCGCGCAGCTTTCCGAAGACGACGTGAAGGCGGCGATCGAAGGCATCAAGGCCGAACTTGGCGCCACCGGCATGAAGGACATGGGCCGCGTGGTGGCCGAACTGAAAGCGCGCCACGGCACGCAGATCGATATGAGCAAGGCCAGCGGGCTGGTGAAGGCGGCGCTTTCGTAAGCAACATGCCCTCCCCTAATCCGTCCCGCAGGCGGGAGGGGGATTTTGGCGTCAGGCCTCCGCCTCCCGCTGTAGGAACTTCTTTTAACTCCCCTCCCGCTTGCGGGAGGGGCTGGGGGAGGGCATGTTCCCCCGATGGACCAAGCTTGGCAGCGCGCGAACGACAAGGGCGACCAGCGCCCTACCGCCCGCGCCCGCCAGTTGCGCAACAATGCCACCGAACCGGAACGCCACCTGTGGCAGGCCTTGCGCAGCCGCCAAGTGCTGGGCGTGCGGTTCAATCGGCAATTCCCCATCGGGCCGTACATATGCGATTTCGTGTCGCGGGAATATCGGCTGGTCATCGAAATCGACGGCGCCACGCATGCGGCGGCGCAGGCCTATGATGCCCGGCGAACAGCGTTTCTGGAAAGCCAGGGTTTCTCCGTCGTCCGCTTCTGGAACGGCGACGTGATGAACAACCGTGATGGGATTATCTTGGAATTGATCCGTGCTTTAAAGGAATTGGGAGCGAAGGGTGAGCTTTGACGCAACACGCCCTCCCCCAGCCCCTCCCGCAAGCGGGAGGGGAGTTTGAGCCTGACCCCGCAATGGCTGGATGAACTGCGCAATCGCGTCTCGCTTTCGGGCGTGATCGGGCGGTCGATCCGCGTGCAGAAGGCCGGGCGCGAGTTCAAGGCGTGCTGCCCGTTCCACAACGAGAAGACGCCCAGCTTCACGATCAACGACGAAAAGGGCTTCTACCATTGCTTTGGCTGCGGCGCGCATGGCGATGTCATCCGCTGGATGACCGATCACCAGGGCCTGCCGTTCATCGAGGCGGTCAAGGAACTGGCGGCGCAGGCCGGCATGGACATGCCCGAGATGGACCGCCAGGCCGCCCAGCGCGCGCAGGCGGCCAAGTCGCTGCATGATGTGATGCAGGCCGCGCAGGACTTTTTCGTGGCCAGCCTGAAAGCGCCAGAGGCCGAGCGGGCGCGGGCCTACCTCGCCTCGCGCGGGTTTCCCGAGCGCATCGCGCGTGAATTCGGCTTTGGCTATGCCCCTGACAGCCGCACTGCGCTCAAAGAGGCGCTGGGCCAGTTTCCCGAAAGCATGCTGATCGAGGCCGGCTTGCAGATCGTGGTGGAAGGCAAGACGCCCTATGATCGCTTTCGCGGGCGGCTGATGCTGCCGATCGCCGACCAGCGTGGACGGATCATCGCTTTTGGCGGACGCATCCTCGCGGCCGAAAAGACCGACGCCCCCAAGTACCTCAATTCGCCCGATACGCCATTGTTTGACAAGGGCCGCACGCTCTACAACCTGCACCGCGCCGCACCGGCCGCGCGATCGTCGGCCCGGATCGTGGTGGTCGAGGGCTATATGGACGTGGTCGCCCTGGCCGCCGCCGGCATTGCCGAGGCGGTGGCCCCGCTGGGCACGGCGCTGACCGAGCACCAGATCGAACGGCTGTGGCGCGTGACCGAATGCCCGACGCTGTGTTTCGATGGCGATGCCGCCGGGCAGCGCGCGGCGATGAAGGCCGTGACGCGCGCCCTGCCCCTGCTGCGCCCTGGGCACAGCCTGCGCATCGTCACCCTGCCCGATGGCATGGACCCCGATGACGTGGTCAAGAAACGCGGCCGCGAGGCGATGCTCGATCTGCTCGGCACCGCGCGCAGCCTGGTCGATGTGCTGTGGGAAGGCGAGCGTGATGCCTCGCCGCTGGCCACGCCGGAGGACAAGGCCGGACTCAAGGCGCGCCTGCTGGCCCATTGCGACACGATCGCCCACCCCGATATCAAGACGCTCTATCGCCGCGAACTGCTCGATCGCTTTGGCGAACTGGCCTTTGCCCGGCGCGAACGTCCCGCGTTCACCCCGCGTCAGGGCGGCACGTTCCAGCCGCGCCAGGGCCGCGGCCCTTGGAAGCCGGCGCCGCCCCCCCTGCCCGCTGCCACAGCCAGCC
>NZ_KE148442.1:0-261 GCF_000410615.1 Novosphingobium sp. B-7
CGCGCGCCTGCGCCAGGGCCTGTTCGGCCGCGCGCCAGCTATCCCATGCGCGCGCCACCTCGGCCGCGTCGGCGCGGGCATAGCGATCGAGCAAGGCCCGGTGGCCACGCGCATTGACCAGCCCGCGATCGTCGTGCTGCCCATGCAGTTCCACCAGAAACCGCGCCAGTTCGCGCAGCAGCGCCACGCCCACCGGTTGGTCATTGATATAGGCACGGCTGCCGCCATCGGCGCGCAACCGGCGGCGGACCAGCAGGGGCC
>NZ_KE148442.1:283-4617 GCF_000410615.1 Novosphingobium sp. B-7
GCCGCTTCGGCCAGGATCGCTTCCACGCCATCGGGCCGCCGCGCGAATTCGAATGTGGCGGTCACGCTCGCCACGTCTTCTCCGGCACGAACCAGGCCGCTGTCGGCGCGGTCCCCCAGCACCAGGCCCAGCGAATCCAGCAGGATCGATTTGCCCGCACCGGTTTCGCCGGTCAGAACGCCCAAACCGCCCGGAAACACGAGGTCCAGCGCCTCGATCAGGACGACATTGCGGATGGAAAGCCCGGTCAGCATCGCTTTCCTTCCTAGCGGGTTGCACGTCCGGCGTCACCCTCCATTTGTTCCCCTCTTGTTTCACAACCATGACACGGTGTCGCCAGCGCGCAATGTGACGGTGCCATGAGATTCGCAAGACAACGGCAGCATATGAAGGGACTGGGTCATGGACCGCCCAAGCGACCGCAACTTTGCCCCCGTCAGCGAATGGCTCAAGGGCGCGCCCGATTGGCTCGACTTGCCCGAACCGCGCGGCTTTCGCCCCAAGCGGCGGGTACGCACGGTGTGGATTTCCGATCTTCATCTCGGCACGCGCGGCTGCAATGCCGAAATGCTGCTCGATTTCCTCGCCTCGATCGAATGCGAAACGCTCTATCTGGTGGGCGACATCGTCGATGGCTGGCGTCTGTCGCGCGGGTGGTACTGGCCCGATGCGCACAATGAAGTGGTCCGCCGCGTGCTGAAGATGGCGCATCGCGGCACCCGCGTGGTGCTGATCGCCGGCAACCATGACGAGATGCTGCGCCCCTATGCCGGGATGACCTTTGGCGGCGTGGAACTGGCGCTCGACACCATTCACCGCACCGCCGATGGGCGGCGCCTGCTGATCACCCATGGCGACGGCTTCGATGGCGTGGTGCTCTATGCCCGCTGGCTCGCGTTTCTGGGCGATGCCGCCTACGCCGTGCTGCTGCGCGCCAATCGCTGGGTCAACCTGGTGCGGCGCCAGTTCAAGCTGCCCTATTGGTCGCTCTCGGCCTATATGAAAAAGCGCGTGAAGAACGCGGTGCAGTTCATCTGCGACTTTGAAGAAGCCGTGGCCCACGCCGCGCGCGACATGGGCGTGGACGGGGTGGTGTGCGGCCACATCCACTGCGCCGAAATCCGCCAGATCGGCGATGTCACCTATTACAACGATGGCGACTGGGTAGAAAGCTGCACCGCCCTGGTCGAAGATTTCACCGGCGCGGTGAGCATTGTCGACTGGGTGGAGGAACAGCGCAAGCAGGCGCCGTTCACGCCCGCCGCCGTGCCCGGCCTGCCCAGCCCGGCCGAAACGGAAACTGCCTGATGCGCATTGCCCTCGCTACCGATGCCTGGACGCCGCAAGTCAACGGCGTGGTGCGTACGCTGACCACCACGGTTGCGCACCTGCGCGCGCGGGGCCACGTGGTGGAACTGCTCACCCCCCAGCAGTTCCGCACGTGTGCCCTGCCCGGCTATGGCGAGATCCGCCTGGCCATGGCGCCGCGCTTTGGCACGCGGCGCACCTTGCGCGATTTTGCGCCCGATATCGTGCATATCGCCACCGAAGGGCCGATCGGCTGGGCCGCGCGCAGTTGGTGCAAATCGGTGGGCGTGCCGTTTACCAGCGCGTTTCACACGCGATTTCCCGATTACGCCGCGATGCGCACAGGGTTGAGCCCCGATGTGTTCTGGCCGGTGATGCGCCGCTTTCACGCGCAAAGCGCGGCGGTGCTGGTATCTACGCCCAGCCTGGCGCGCGAGCTGGCCGGGCACGGGATCGTGCAGACCCGGCTGTGGTCGCGCGGGATCGATGCCGGGCTGTTCCATCCCGGCCACGCCCCGCTGCCCCAGCTTGCTGGGCTGCCCGGACCGGTGCTGCTCTATGTCGGCCGCGTGGCCGTGGAAAAGAACCTTGGCGCGTTTCTCGATTGCGCGGTGCCCGGCAGCAAGGTGGTGGTAGGCGACGGACCAGACCTGGCCATGCTCAAAAGCCGCTACCCCCAGGCGCATTTCACCGGCGCGCTTTCGGGCGCCGCGCTGGCCCAGGCCTATCGCGCCGCCGATTGCTTCGTCTTTCCCAGCCGTACCGACACGTTTGGCCTGGTGATGATCGAGGCGATGGCCTGCGGCGTGCCAGTGGCCGCCTTCCCGGTGGCCGGCCCGCGCGACGTGATCGGCGTGGATGGCCGCGGCGCGCAGGGCAACCTGCCCCGCCCGGTGGGTGCCTGCCACGAAGACCTCGCCACCGCGATTGCCCTGGCACTGGCCTGCGGCCGGGCCGATGCCGCTGCCTATGGCGCCAGCTATTCCTGGGAAGCGGCCACCGACCAGTTCGAAACCGCGCTAGCCAGCGCCGTGGAGCGGATCGCCTGCGCCGCCTGAGGCACGATCATCACCAAGTGCGACTTGCCCGATGATGCACTGCAACCAATCCCGCGCTGGGGCATTTGCCGGAAAGCTTTCTCCTATCGGAGCTTCCCATGTCGCAGCGCACCCTGATTCAGATGTTCCATTGGTACCTGCCCGAAGGCGCGCTGTGGGACGATACCGCCCGCGCTGCGCCGGGCCTGGCCGAGATGGGCGTGACCGACGTGTGGCTGCCGCCCGCCTACAAGGGCGCCAGCGGCACCAGCTCGGTAGGCTACGATACCTACGACCTGTTCGATCTGGGCGAGTTTGACCAGAAGGGCACCGTGCCCACGAAATACGGCACCCGCGCCGCGCTGGAAGCAGCCTGCGCCGCCCTGCGCGAGCATGGCCTGCGCGTGATCCACGATGTGGTGTTCGATCACAAGATGGGCGCCGACGAGACCGAGCGCGTCAGCGTGCGCCGCACCAATCCCGACGACCGCACGCAGATCGAGGACGAGGCGTTCGACGCCACCACCCACACCCGCTTCACCTTTCCCGGTCGCGCTGGCGCGCACTCGCGCTTTGTTTGGGACCACAAGTGCTTCAGCGGGGTGGACCGCATCGAAGACCCGCAGGAAGACGGCGTGTTTCGCCTGGTCAACCAGTATGGCGATGGCGAATGGAACGAAGAGGTGGACGAGGAACTCGGCAACTTCGATTTCCTGATGGGTGCCGATGTCGAATTCCGCAATCGCGCGGTCTATGAGGAGCTCAAGTTCTGGGGGCGCTGGCTGGCCGAGCAAGTGCCGGTCGATGGTTTCCGCTTGGATGCGGCCAAGCACATTCCCGCCTGGTTCTTCCGCGATTGGGTGGGCCATTGCCGCGAGGCCATCAGCCCCGATCTGTTCGTGGTGGCCGAATACTGGCAACCCGATCTGGCCGCGCTGCACACCTATCTCGATCGCGTCGATCACCAGCTGTCGCTGTTCGATGCCGCGCTCGTCCACCATTTCTCCGACGCATCGCACGCGGGCGCCGATTACGATCTGCGCACGATCTTTGACGGCACGCTGGTGCAAAGCCTGCCCGAACACGCCGTTACCCTGGTTGCCAACCACGATACCCAGCCGCTTCAGGCGCTCGAGGCGCCGGTGGAAGACTGGTTCAAGCCGCTGGCCTATGCCCTGATCCTGCTGCGCGAAGGCGGCGTGCCCTGCCTGTTCCATCCCGATCTATACGGCGCCAGCTATGCCGATACCGGCGGCGACGGGGAGAACTACGACATTACCCTTGCCCCGGTTGCCTGCCTTGCCCGGCTGACCCAGGCGCGCCAGCGCTTTGCCCATGGCGCCCAGACCGATCTGTTCGACAGCCCCACCTGCATCGGCTTCATCCGCCATGGCACGGCCGATGCGCCGGGCTGCGTGGTGATCCTCAGCAATGGCGAGCCCGCCACGCTCACGGCAGAGCTTGGCCCCGATCACGCTGGCGCGACGTTCGTCGATTGGCTGGGTCACGCTCAGGGCGAATGCGTGGCGGATGACCAGGGGGCGCTGGCCGTGCGGTGCGAGGGCGGCAGTGTCAGCGTATGGGTGCGCCAGGACGCTGCCTGAACCAGAACTTTACACGCTATTACAAAGGCTTGCGATCATTACAGAGATTTCATCGCCCGTGGCGTGAACCAACTGCCGCCTCGGTCGTTACCCCTGGCATTATTGCTGGATTGTAACAACGGGAAGGACACAATCATGCGCTCATTCAACCGCAAGCTCGCGCTGGCCCCCGCGATTGTCGCGGCGTTCGGCCTCACCGCGATCGACGCGACGCCGGCGTTTGCCCGCCACCACTATTCGTCGCGGGCGCACTATCGCTGGTGCCGTCACTCCAGCGGCACGACCGGTCTGGTGGCCGGTGGCGCTGGTGGCGCGCTGCTCGGCCATGCCCTGATCGGCGGCCCGGTGGGCATCGTGGCCGGCGCCGTGGGTGGCGCCCTGGGTG
>NZ_APCQ01000230.1:0-10031 GCF_000410615.1 Novosphingobium sp. B-7
GGCCCGCCGCAACCGGAATGGCACCGGCGCTGTCAGCCAGCCACCAGGCGGTGGGGCGCGGGCTGCGGGGAGGGCGGGTCGCCGGGCGGGAATCGCGGGCAGGTGCGGCCTTGTGAGACAATCTGTCCATCTTCTTATAACAGGAAATCGTGATATAAACGGTAATCGATTCGAGGAAACCCGCGTTTTGCCCGGTTTTCCTTTTCGTAATCGGCGTTTGCGCCAATTAAACCGGCGCTGGATTGATCGCCGTCAAAATGCTGCGGCGCAGCGGGGGCTAAGGGCGGTGGCGTGCCCCTGTCGCGCTTTTGGCAGGGCTTCTCCCGATCGTGTGGCCTGCCGCCGATCGGCAGGGCCCGACGGGGAGCCATAGCAGAGGGAACGCGGCCATGGACATGGCAGTCATCGAATTATCCCGCCTTCAGTTCGCGCTGACGGCCATGTACCATTTCCTGTTCGTGCCATTGACGCTTGGCCTGTCGTTCATGCTGGTGATCATGGAGAGCATCTATGTGATCACCAAGCGGCCGATCTGGCGCATCATCACGCGCTTCTGGGGCAAGCTGTTCGGCATCAACTTTGTCCTGGGCGTGGCCACCGGCCTGACCATGGAATTCGAGTTCGGCACGAACTGGGCCTATTATGCCCACTATGTCGGCGATATCTTCGGCGCGCCGCTTGCGATCGAAGGGCTGATGGCCTTCTTCCTCGAAGCCACCATGGTGGGGGTGATGTTCTTCGGCTGGGACCGGCTCAGCCGGCGCCAGCATCTGGCGGTCACGTTCATGGTGGCGCTGGGCACCAATCTTTCGGCGCTGTGGATCCTGATCGCCAATGGCTGGATGCAGAACCCGGTGGGGGCCACGTTCAACCCCGAAACCATGCGCATGGAAGTGACCGACTTTTCCGCCGTGCTGTTCAACCCGGTGGCCCAGGCCAAGTTCGTGCACACGGTCAGCGCCGGCTATGTCTGCGCGGCCACGTTCGTGATGGGGGTTTCGGCGTTCTACCTGCTCAAGGGCAAGTGGACCAACGTGGCGCGCCGCTCGATGATGGTGGCAGCCGCGTTTGGCCTGGCGTCCTCGCTGTCGGTCGTCGTGCTGGGCGATGAAAGCGGCTATACCCTGACCGACAACCAGAAGATGAAGCTCGCCGCGATCGAGGCGATGTGGGAAACCGAGCCGGCGCCCGCCGCGATCACGCTGGTCGGCTTGCCCGACGTGGCGGCGCGCACCACGCATTTTGCGGTCAAGGTGCCCTATGTCATGGGCCTGATCGGCACGCGCAGCCTGACCGGCAAGATCGATGGGATCGAGGAACTGGTACTGCGCGCCGACGGGCGCATCCACAGCGGGCTGATCGCCTATGACGCGGTAGAGCGGCTCAAGGCCAACCGCACCGACCTTGCCGCCCGCGCCGCGTTCGAGGCACACAAGCAGGACATCGGCTTTGCCATGCTGCTCAAGCGCTATGTCGCCGATCCGCGCCGCGCCGATGACAAGCTGATCCTCAAAGCGGCGTGGGACACGGTGCCCAACGTGCCGGTGATGTTCTTCCTGTTTCGCGGCATGGCGGCGCTTGGCTTTGGCTTCATCGCCTTGTTCGGTGCGGCATTCTGGTGCGCCTCCACCTGCCGGTTCCGCCGGCGCTGGTTCCTGAAACTGGCGGTGGTGGCGATCCCGCTGCCATGGCTGGCGATCGAGGCGGGCTGGGTGCTGGCCGAGATCGGCCGCCAACCCTGGGCCGTCGATGGCGTGCTGCCCACGTTCCTGGGCGCCTCTTCGCTCACCGTGCCGCAGGTCTGGGCCACGATCGTGGGCTTTACCGCGCTTTATGGCGGGCTTGCCGTGATCGAGGTGCGGCTGATGCTGGCGCAGATCCGCAAGGGGCCGATCGAACACCACGACACCGACGATCAAGACGCAACGCAACCCCTGGACGCGGGCTTTGCCCCGCTGCCGGCAGAATAAGGGGCAAGGGCCATGCATATTCCGCTCGATTACGAAACCCTGCGGGTCATCTGGTGGGCGCTGTTGGGCGTGCTGCTGATCGGCTTTGCCCTGACCGATGGCTATGACCTGGGCGTGGCCGCGCTGCTGCCGTTCGTGGGGCGCAATGACGCCGAACGCCGCCTGGTGATCAACGCCGTGGCGCCGCATTGGGAAGGCCACCAGGTGTGGCTGATCCTGGGCGGCGGGGCGATCTTTGCCGCCTGGCCGTTTGTCTATGCCGTCAGCTTTTCCGGGTTCTACCTGGCGATGTTCCTGGTGCTGGCGGCGCTGATCCTGCGGCCGGTAGCGTTCAAGTATCGTTCGAAAAAGCCTGATCCGGCCTGGCGCACGCGGTGGGACTGGGCGCTGTTCGTCGGTGGCTTCGTGCCCGCGCTGGTCTTTGGCGTGGCGGTGGGCAATGTTTTGGCCGGCGCGCCATTCCGCCTCGATAGCGACCTGCGCATGACCTATGAAGGCAGCTTGCTGGGCCTGTTCACGCCGTTCACGCTGCTGACCGGGTTGCTGTCGGTCACCATGCTGGCGCTGCATGGCGCGGGCTGGCTGGCGATCAAGATCGAGGAAGGGCCAGTGCTGAACCGCGCCCGCGCCATTGCCCGCGTCGCGGCGATTGCCAGCATCGCGCTGTTCGTGATCGGCGGAGTGATGGTGGCCAAGGGGCACATGGGCATGGCCCTGGCCGGTACGGTCGATCCGCAGGGGCCGTCAAACCCGCTGCTGTCGGCCAGCGTGGCCACGCCCGGCGCCTGGCTGGCCAATTATGGCGCGCATCCCTGGATGATCGCGGCGCCGCTGCTGGGCCTGGCCGGGCCGATCGTGGCGCTGTGGGGCATAGCGCGCCGGCAGGGCCTGGTAAACCTGGTGGGCACGGCCATGGCCACCACCGGCATCATCGCCACGGTGGGCTGCTCGATGTTTCCCTATATCCTGCCGTCCTCGATCGATCCGCGGTCCAGCCTGACAGTGTGGAATGCCTCGTCCAGCCATCTCACGCTGTTCATCATGCTGGTGTGCACCATCGTGTTCCTGCCGATCGTGCTGGCCTATACCGCCTGGGTCATGACCCTGCTGAGCGGGCGCATCACCCTGCGCGATGTGCGCACCAATCCTGATTTTTACTGACCCCGATTTCTTCTGAAAGGACGCCGCCATGTGGTATTTCACCTGGGTGCTCGGTCTGGGCCTGGCCGTGGGCTTTGGCATCATCAACGGGCTGTGGCACGAATTCAATTCGCCGATCGATGATGACCCGGCGATTTGACCGTAAAGCCTGATCCGCCGCGCCGGTTTGCGCGGTGACAGGGACCTGAAAACGCGGCGCCCGGCCTTGGCCTGGCGCCGTTTTTCGTTGCCAGTGCAGCAACTTGGCAACAGATCTTTGCGATATGATGCGGTGCTTGCGGATTCAAAGTTGAAAGTCGGTTCACCTTTCAGTATTGTGCCCTCACCAAGCGACGGCAAGGCAAGACCGTCGCGCCAAGGAGAGGACCATGGCCCTGACCGCCAGCACCCGCATTCGTTCGATTTCCGCCATTCTGTTTGCCGGCGTGGCGCTGGGCGCGCTGCCGGCCCCGGCCCTGGCGCAGGACACCAGCGATGCAGCCGCGCAGGCCGGCGCCGCCAGCGACGGCGAGATCATCGTCACCGCCCGTCGCCGCAGCGAAACGCTCAACTCCGTGCCGATCGCCATCACGGCCTTTTCCGGCGATGAACTGCAGGCCAAGGGCGCCGGAGACATCACCGCGCTGGCCGACGAAGTGCCCAACGTGACGCTGGAGCCTTCGCGCGGGACCAACTCCACGCTGTCTGCCTTCATTCGCGGGGTGGGGCAGCAAGACCCGGTATCGGGGTTCGAACAGGGCGTGGGCATCTATCTCGATGATGTCTATCTCAACCGCCCGCAGGCCGCCGTGCTCGATATCTACGACGTGGAGCGGGTCGAAGTGCTGCGCGGGCCGCAGGGCACGCTCTATGGCCGCAACACCATCGGCGGCGCGATCAAGTATGTGACCCGCAAGATCGACGATGCCTTTCATCTGCGTCTGCGCGGCACTTATGGCAGTTATGACCAGGCCGATGGCGTCGCCACGGTCAGCTCGCCGCTGACCAGCGATGGCGTGCTGCGCGCCAGCGGCACCGTGGCGCGGCTGACGCGCGGCGGCTTTGGCCGCAACCTGACCACGGGGCTTTCGAACTACAACAAGGATATCTGGGCCGGCCGTGGCACGGTGGAAGTGCACGGCACCGATTTCTTCGCGCGGCTCACCGGCGATTATACCCACGATATGTCCAACCCGCGTGGCGGCCACCGCGAAATTCCCGGCCAGCTGACCGGTGCGCCGGTGCTTGCCAACGTGTTCGATACCCAGGCCGGGCTCAACAGCCCCAAGCAGGACGTCAAGGCCTGGGGCTGGTCGCTGTTCATGGAAGCCAAGCCGACCGACCACCTCACGCTGCGGTCGATCACCGCGTTCCGCAAGGATGACAGCGCCTCGCCGATCGATTTCGATGCCACCGCCTCGCAAGACGTCGACGTGCCGGCCTACTACCGCAACAAGCAGTGGAGCCAGGAAATCCAGCTGCTCTACAACTCGGGCAAGTTCAACGCGCTGCTGGGCTATTACTATCTCTATGCCACGGCGCTGACGCAGTTTGACGTGCGGCTTTTCACCACCGTGCCGGGGCTGGCGGCGTTCACTGGCGCCAATATCCGCACCGATACCTCGGCCGCGTTTGCGAACCTCAGCTATGATTTCAGCGATCATCTCAGCCTGGAAGCGGGCGGGCGCTATACCTGGGACAAGCGCTATGCCCAGATCCTGCGGCAGAACTACCTGGGTGGCGGCTCGCCGGTGTTTGGCGGAGCCGGCGTGGCGTTTGGCGCGCCCAGCACCAATTTCCTGGGCAGCGCGGACTACAAGAAGTTCACGCCGCGCGTGTCGCTCAACTGGAAGCCGAACACCGACAACACCGTCTATGCCAGCTTCAGCCAGGGCTTCAAGGGCGGCGGGTTCGACCCGCGCGGGGTGGGCGTCAATGCGCCGCCGGGGATGACCCAGGGCGAATTCCTCAGCTTCCGCCCGGAAAAGGTCAACAGCTATGAACTGGGGGTCAAGACCCGGCTGTTCGACCGGCGCCTGTCGCTCAACCTCGCTGCGTTCCGCATGGACTATACCGATGTGCAGATCCCCGGCTCGGTGGCCTGCACGGTGGGCGGGCTGCCCAGCTTCTGCGGGGTGGTGTCCAACGCCGGAAAAGCGCGGATGCAGGGCGTGGAAGCCGAAGGGCGGCTCAAGCTGGGCGGCTTCACGCTCAATGGTTCACTCGGCTATATCGACGCCAAGTACCTCAAATACATCACGCTGATTGCCGGTCAGCCCACCGACGTGGCCGCCTATCGCAAGGTGCAGAATACCCCGGCGTGGACCGGCAGCGCCTCGGCCAGCTATTCCATTCCGGTGGGTGCGGGCGCGGTCGACGTGACCGGCGGCGTGTCGTGGAAGAGCAAGACCTATCAGTTCGAAGTGCCTAACCCCTATCTCGACCAGCCCGGCTATGCCCTGTTCGATGCCAGCGTGTTCTATCGTGCGCCGGGCGGGCGGTGGACCTTTGGCGTCTATGGCAAGAACATCCTCGACAAGCGCTACAAGACCTCGGGCTATACCTATGTCGCCGGCAATGCCACGACCGGGGCGCTGACCTATACCCCGGCGGGCAACCTGATCCCGACGCTGGGCAAGGAAGGCGTGCTGACCACCTACTGGGGCAATCCGCGCCAGGTCTTTGCCACGGCCACGCTCAACTTCTGAGTTCGGCACCTGAAAAAGGGGGGATGGGGCAGCGCTGCCCCATCCTCCCTTTTTGTCATGGCGATCAGATGCGCGGTTCGCCGTGATCCTTCACCACGCGGCCGCCCTGCATGACAAAGCGCACGCGCTGCAGTTCGGTGATATCGGCCATGGGATCGTGGTCGGTGGCGACGATATCGGCAAAGGCGCCCGGGCGGATCGCGCCGATGCGGCTTTCCCCGATCAGCGCGGCCGCGCCCACGAACGAGCTGCGCAGCACGTCGGCCACGGGCATCCCGGCCTTGACCATCAGTTCGAACTCGCGCCCGTTCTCGCCGTGGTGATAGACGCCGGCATCGGTGCCGAACGCGATCTTCACGCCCGATTTCCACGCGGCATAAAGGTTCTTGGCCATGATCGGCCCCACCGCCAGCGCCTTTTCCGCCATCGACGGGCCGAGCAGCTCGGGATGCTTTTGCGCCATTTCCACCACCGTGGCCCCGGCGATCAGCGTGGGCACCAGATAAGTGCCGTGTTGCTTCATGATCGCATAGCTGGCCGGGGTGGCATAGCTGCCGTGCTCGATCGAATCGACGCCGATCGCGCTGGCATGGTCGATCGCCTGGGCGCCATGGGCATGGGCTGCCACGCGCAGGTGCAGGGTGTGGGCGGTATCGACCACGGCCTTGATTTCGGCGTCGGTCATCAGCTGGGCCTGGGGATCGTCACCCACGCTGGCGACGCCGCCCGAGGGCACGATCTTGATCAGGTCGACGCCGTCGCGGAAATGCTCGCGCACTTTCTTCACCGCCTCGTCTGGCCCATCGACAATGCCGTCCTGCCAGCCGGGCTTGGTCAGCGCCGCGTCAAAGCCATTGGCCGGATCGGCATGGCCACCGGTGGGGCCCAGGATGCTGCCCGAAACCCACATGCGCGGGCCGGGGATCGTGCCCGCCTTCTGCGCGCGCTTGAGCGCCACGACCACGGCGGTATCCCCGCCCACGTCGCGCACCGAGGTGAACCCGGCCAGCAGGGTGAGGCGGGCATTGCCCACGCCATCGAGCGTTTCGTCATAGCCGCTGTGCGTCACGCTTTGCAGCAGGGCGTTGCCCTTGGTGAGATCGGACGTGAGGTGCACGTGCGCGTCGATCAGGCCGGGCATGACCGTGCCTTCCGACAGGTCGATCACCTCGGCCCCGGCTGGGGAAACAAAGCCATCCTGCACCGCGGTGATCTGGTCATCGTGCACCACGATCGAGACCTGGCTGCGTTCGCCGGGGTTGATGCCATCGATCAGATGCCCGGCATGGATGACATAGTCGCGCGCCATGGCCGGGCTGCTCGCCAGCGTGAATGCCAGCGCGACACCGGCCAGCAAGGTCTTCTTCATTGGCTAAGCTCCCTGAAACGAATGGCTTGGTTGTTGTTCTTGCCGCGCGAGCCGGCCCGACATGCTAGCCAAGCGGGGCGGCGTTTGGCAAGCTGGCGGGCAATGAGGGCAGCACCCGCAGGCCGCAATCTGCAAGCAAAGGAACCGTCATGGCTTTTACGCACACACTCCGCCGCCGGCTGGCGCGGGCCAGCGGCCTTGCCCTGGTGCTGGCCGCCGTGCCGCAACTGGCCCAGGCCGCGCCGCTCGATCCGGTGGCGGCGCGCGCGGCGATCGATGCGCAGCTCGCAAAAATCTATCCCTCGCTCGATGCGCTGTACAAGGACATCCACCAGCATCCCGAAGTCGGCTTTCAGGAAACCCGCACCGCCGCCTTGCTGGCGGCGCGGATGCGGGCGCTGGGCTTTACCGTGACCGAGCATGTCGGCCAGACCGGGATCGTGGCGGTCTATCGCAATGGCGATGGCCCGGTGGTTTTGGTCAGGACCGAGCTGGACGCGCTGCCGCTGGAGGAAAAGACCGGTCTGCCCTATGCCAGCCATGCACAGCAGACCATCGATGGCAAGCTGACCCCCACCGATCACGCCTGCGGCCATGACAGCCATATGGCCTGGTGGGTGGGCACGGCGCAGACATTGCTGGCGCTCAAGGACAAGTGGCACGGCACGCTGGTGTTCATCGGCCAGCCGGCCGAGGAAAAGGCCGGCGGCGCCAAGGCGATGCTGGCCGATGGCCTGTTCACCCGCTTTCCCAAGCCGGACTATGCCTTTGCCGCCCATGTCGGCCCGGATGTGGCCGGGCATGTGACGGTCAAGCAGGGCGCGGTCAGCTCTGCCTCGGACTCCGTGATCGTCACCTTCCATGGCCAGGGCGCGCATGGCTCGATGCCGGACAAGAGCATCGATCCGATCGTGATGGGCGCGCACTTTGTCGATGATGTGCAGACCGTGATCAGCCGGCAGAAAGACCCGCAGAAGTTCGGCGTGATTACCGTGGGCGCGTTCAATGCCGGTTTCGTGCCCAATATCATTCCCGATACCGCCGTGCTCAAGCTGACGCTGCGATCCTACGATCCCGATGTGCGCAAGTTGCTGCTCGATGGGGTGAGCATCACCGCGCGCGCCGTGGCGAGCATGGCCCGCGCGCCCGAACCGGGGGTTGACCATACCGAGGCGACGGCATCGGTGGTCAACGATCCGGCACTGGCCGGGCAATTGGCCGGTATCCTGAAAACCGCGCTGGGCGAGAACCAAGTGGCGCTGGTGCCGGCGATGATGCCGGGCGGCACCGCGAGCGAGGACTATTCCGAATACGTCAACGCCGGGGTAGCCAAGTCGGTGTTCTTTGGCGTGGGCGGCAGCGATCCGGCGATGCTCGCGCGGCTCAAAGCCGAGGGCAAGCCGGTGCCGGTCAACCATTCGCCATTCTTTGCGCCGCAGCCCGAACCGACGATCCGCGCCGGGGTGGAAACGCTGACCCTGGCGGTGCTGGGCGTGGCGGGGAACTGATCCCCGCCACTGCACGTCAGCGACCGAAGAAGGTCGGGCCGTCGAGCGTGAACTTGAACCCGAACACCAGCGCATCGCGGGTGTTGGTGGTGTTGAACGGCGCCCCGGTGTTATCGGGGTGCAGGACATATTGCACATTGGGCGAGATGCGCAGGCCCGGCACCACATCGGCGCCATAGGCCAGTTCCATCATCACCTCGTGGCGATGCACGTTGTCTTCGCCGCCGGCGGCCAGGCGCGCGGCGCGCATGCGCTGCATCGCCAGGTCGGAAAAGCGCTGGTCGTTGATGACAAAGCCCAGCGTATCGGTATCGCGCCCCTTGAACGTGCCGGTCTGGACGATCCCGAAATCGAGATAGCGGCTTTCTTCCACCTGGCCGGACAGATTGGTCATCGCCACGCCAAAGATCGACAACCCGCGCCGGCTTTGCGGATCGGGCCGGGTCAGTTGCTGGTCAAAGCGGGCATAGATCCCGCTGCGCCCGTGCAGCGTGCGGGCCGGGCGCCCGGTGAGAATGGCAATGCCGCCGGCATCGTCGCGCAGCGGATCGGCATAGTCGGCGCGGTCGAACCAGCCGCCCAGGATATAGTGGCCGGGCAGGCGGGTCTCACCCTTGTCATCGGCATAGCCCACTTCCCACGGCACGATCACCCCGGTGCGGTTGGCCGAGGAGAAGTTGAAGCCATCATCGTTCCAGCGCTTGCGATCGGGGTTTACTTCATAGACCCCGGCATGGGCGAACCAGCGCGGTGCCACCCACAGCTTGGCCTGGGCCATCCAGCTTGACGCCGGGAAATAGGTGAAGTTGCTGTTCTTGAACACGAAGGTGGGGTTGCCGCAGGTCGAATTGGTCTGGAACAGGCAATAGAGCGGCGAATTGAGGAAGTGGATATTGGCCTGGCTGCGCCCGGCCTCGATCACCAGGCGATCGTTGAGCAGCTTCTGCTCCCAGGTCAGGATCGCCAGGTGGGTGTTCTGCGTGCCCCACACTTCCTGGACCGAGGTATTGTTGCCCAGCGCAATGCCCGACAGGCTCTTGCCGTGGCGATTGGTCACGGCCACGTGGATCGTGGCGCCGCTGATCCCGGCGATGCGATCCATGTCGAAGTCGGCGCCGAGATAGACCTGGCCGGTATAGGCGCTCTTGCGTTCCAGGCCGCCGGTCACGTTGCCGGCGGCTTCACCGGTATAGCTCCATTGCAGCGTCACGCCGTTGTCGGCCAGCGGTTGCAGCGGCTGGCGCGCGGCGGGCGCCTGCGTTGTCGCTGGAAGCGTGGGCGGCGGGGGAGCGGCATCGTCGGCCAGCGCCGGGGCGGCAGAGGCGAGGAGAGCAGG
>NZ_KE148443.1:0-263 GCF_000410615.1 Novosphingobium sp. B-7
CCAGGCGCGTGGCGAGCAGGCCCGGCAGGTGCCGTTCGGCCGCAGCCAGCAGCAGCTTGCGATCGGCCGCGCGGGCGAGCGGATCGACCACGAAGCGAAACCCTTCGAGATGGCCAATGGCTTCATCGTCGACCAGCACGGCGCCATCGTCGCCCAGGCGCACCGGCAGCAGCGAGGCGTCGGCCCCAGCCTTGCGCATCAGCACCGTGGTGCGGCGGTTGACGAAGCGTTCGGTCAGCCGCCCGTGCAGCGCATCGGACAGG
>NZ_KE148443.1:476-5984 GCF_000410615.1 Novosphingobium sp. B-7
CGCGCCACGAACCGCGCATGGGTTTCCGCGCCCTGCTGGCGGAAATCGGGCAACGAACAGACATGCCAGAAACGTTCGACGCTGCGCGCGCCCCGCACCGTGGCGGCCACGTCCGGCTCTTCGGCCAGGCGGCGCAGCACGGCCAGGTCGATCGCCTCGGGCGGGGTGGCGAGTTCGGGGCGCGGTGGCGGGCTTTCCAGGTCGGCGATGAGCGTGGCCAAGGTATCGAAGCGCGGCTCCGCCTCACGCCAGAACAGGCGGGTCAGCGGGGGGAAGCGATGCTCTTCGATGGCATAGACTTCCTCGTCGGTAAATTCGGGATCGCGGCCGCCCGTGCCGGCCAGCGTGCCGAACGTGCCGTCCTTGTGATGCCGTCCGGCGCGCCCGGCGATCTGGGCCATTTCCGCCGTGGTCAGCCGGCGATGGCGATGGCCGTCGTATTTCGACAGGCCAGCAAAGGCGACATGCTCGACATCGAGGTTGAGGCCCATGCCCACGGCGTCGGTCGCCACGAGGTAATCGACCTCGCCCGACTGGTACATCGCCACCTGGGCGTTGCGGGTCTGTGGGCTTAGCGCGCCCATGACCACCGCCGCGCCACCGCGAAACCGGCGCAGCATTTCGGCCATGACATAGACCTGCTCGGCCGAGAACGCGACGATCGCGCTGCGCGGGGGAATGCGGCTGAGTTTCTTGGCGCCGACGTGGCTGAGCGTGGAAAAGCGTGGCCGCGTGACGATTTCGGCTTCGGGCACCAGGACCTTGACCATCGGCTCCAGCGTGGCGGAGCCCAGCAGCATGGTTTCCTCGCGGCCGCGCGCGTGCAGCAAGCGATCGGTGAAAATATGGCCGCGTTCGGGATCGGCGGAAAGCTGCGCCTCGTCCAGCGCGACGAAAGCGAGGTCGGGCCGCGCCGGCATGGCTTCGGCGGTGCACAGCAGCCAGCGCGCGCCCTTGGGTTCGATTCGCTCCTCGCCGGTGATCAGCGCGACTTGCGCCGGCCCCTTGATCGCGCAGACCCGGTCATAGACCTCGCGTGCGAGCAGGCGCAGCGGAAAGCCGATCGCGCCAGAAGAGTGCGCGCAGAGCCGCTCGATCGCGAGATGGGTCTTGCCGGTGTTGGTCGGGCCGAGCACGGCCTTGATCGTGCCGCCTGACGGGCGATTCGCCGACGAGGTCACTCGCGGAGAGGCGGGCACGCGGTTGGCCATGGCCCCAGATGTGGCGGGCGTGCGGCGCACATGCAAGAAGGCGCCGTGGAATTATCCCCGGCGCCCTGCTTGATCGTGCCGAAACCCAGCTGAGCCGGATTTCAGGGCTTGTTACGCGTCGTAATCGGCGCCCAGCGAGGTGTTGCGCACCGGCGCCGCAGCCGTGATGCGCAGCGCTTCGGCCGACTGGGAAAGCGAGCCGATTTCATCGACTTCGTCATCGTCGTCGGGCAGCACGCGCTGCAGCGACTGGATGAGGTTTTCCTTGAGAATGGTGGGGCGCACCGTCTCTTCGGCAATTTCACGCAGGGCCACGACCGGGTTCTTGTCGCGGTCGCGGTCGACGGTCAGTTCGGCACCGCCCGAAATCGCGCGGGCGCGTTCGGCGGCCAGCAGAACCAGATCGAAACGGTTGGAAACCTTGTCGACGCAATCTTCGACGGTAACGCGCGCCATGGGCACTCCGAAAAATGGAAATGATCGGGGAAAGGGTGCAGCTAGGTAGGCGCGGACGAAAAGTCAAGGAACTTGGCATATCTAGCGGTTTCCCACCGTCACCGGCCGCGCGCGTTGCCTTGCGAAAAGAAAGTGTTTTTGCACGAATACCGCAAATAAGGGTAACGCTCGGGCAAGACTTGGTGGATAAGATGAACAATACCGGGTTCGTGTGCGCCCGGCCAAAGGGGGAACGCACGCAATTGGAGATCAGGGCAGTGGCCCAGCGCAACGATCTGCCCGAAGAACCCGGGCAAGACATCGCCGCCCCATCGGCCGGTGCTGACGCATCGGCCGGCGCCGACATGCGCGCCGCGCCCCGTTTCACGCTGCTGATTCGCGCGGCCAAGCTGATCGTCGATGGCGGCGAGTTTCTGTGCATCCTGCGCGATGCCTCGGCCACCGGCGTCAAGATTCGCCTGTTCACCCCCATTCCCGATCACCAGACCCTGGCGATCGAGCTGGGCAATGGCGATCGCCATGCGGCGCGCCTGGTGTGGACCACGGGCGATCACGCCGGCCTGCAGTTCCTGCAGGAAATCGACGTGCAGCGCCTGATCGACGAGCGCGACGGCGCCTATCCGCGCCGCCAGGTGCGGCTGCGCCTGATGCTTGATGCCGTGCTGCATTCCGGCGGCGAAAGCGTGCATGTGCAGTTCCACGACATTTCGCAGCAGGGCGCCTGCATCGAATGCGAAAAGTGGTTGATGGTGCACGAACTGGTGCGCCTGGATACTGGGGTAATGCCCTCGATCTATGCCAAGGTGCGCTGGCGCAACCACCCGCGCTATGGCCTGGTGTTCGAACAGACCTTCAAGCTGGATGAACTGGCGCGCATTTCCGCGCCGTTGCAGCTGAGCCAGGCCCTGGCCGAGGCCGCGCGCCGCAAGGGCCAGCCCGATTGAGCCCTGGCGTGGGCCTGTCCCGCGCTGTGCCCAATCGGGGAAACCCCCGCAATATCCGGCAAGAACTGCTTAACGTTAACTGTCCCTTATCCATTTTCCTTCATCCCGAGGGCATCAGCGAATCCGCTTGGACGGGGGCATGGGATGGTTAACGTGGTGGGCACTTCGGGGGATGAAGGCCGTCAGTACGATGTCGATGTGGCGATCATCGGTGCAGGCCCGGCGGGCCTGACCGCCGGCTACCTGCTGACCAAGCAGGGGCTTTCGGTGGCGATCATCGAGAAGGACACCCGCTATGTCGGCGGGATCAGCCGCACGGTGGAACACGAAGGCTATCGCTTTGATATCGGCGGCCATCGCTTCTTTTCCAAATCGCAGGCGGTGGTCGATCTGTGGAACGAGATCCTGCCTGATGACTTCATCCAGCGCCCGCGGATGAGCCGGATCTACTACGAGGGCAAATTCTATTCCTATCCGCTGCGCGCGTTTGAGGCGCTGTTCAACCTCGGCATCGTGCGCTCCACCCTGTGCATGGCCAGCTATGTGAAGGCCAAGGCCTTCCCCAAGAAGACCGTGCGCAGCTTCGAGGATTGGACCACCAACCAGTTCGGGCAGAAGCTCTATTCGATCTTCTTCAAGACCTATACCGAGAAGGTCTGGGGCATGCCCTGCAACGAGATGAGCGCCGACTGGGCCGCGCAGCGCATCAAGGGGCTGTCGTTGGGTGCGGCCGTGCTCGATGGGTTCAAGCGCAGCCTGGGCCTCAACAAGAAGCCCAACGATGGCATGGCGACCAAGACGCTCTTGGAAACCTTCCGCTATCCGCGCCTCGGGCCGGGCATGATGTGGGAAGCTGCGCGCGACAAGATCCTCGCCAAGGGCGGCCATATCCTGATGGGCCACGCGATGAAGCAGCTGGCCAGCGATGGCCAGGGCGGCTGGCGCCTGAGCGCCACGCCGGCCGAAGGCGGCGAAACCATGATCCGCGCCCGCCATGCGATTTCCTCGGCCCCGATGCGCGAGCTGGCAGCCCGGATGCATCCGCTGCCGCAGACCACGATCGAGGCCAACGATCTCAAGTACCGCGATTTCCTCACCGTGGCGCTCAAGATCCGCTCGGAAGACCTGTTCCCCGACAACTGGATCTATATCCACGACAGCAAGGTCAAGGTTGGCCGCATTCAGAACTTCCGCTCGTGGTCGCCCGAAATGGTGCCCGACGACAGCGTGGCCTGCGTGGGCCTGGAATACTTCTGCTTTGAAGGCGACGATCTGTGGGCATCGAGCGATGCTGACCTGATCGCCCTTGCCACGCGCGAGATGCAGATCCTGGGCCTGGTGCAGCCCGACCAGGTGATCGGCGGCGTGGTGGTGCGCCAGGAAAAGGCCTATCCGGTCTATGATGATAGCTATGCCGCCAATGTTGCGGCGATGCGGACCGAACTGGAAGCGGCCTATCCCACGCTGCACCTGGTGGGGCGCAACGGCATGCACCGCTACAACAACCAGGATCACGCGATGATGACCGCGATGCTGACGGTGGAAAACATCGTGGCCGAGCGCCGCCTCTATGACACCTGGTGCGTCAACGAAGACGCCGAGTATCACGAGGCCGGGGCCGAAGGCGCGGACGCGGGCCTGCCCAGCACCCGCCCGGTCACGCCCGACCAGGCTGCCGCGCTGGCATCGGTGCGCCAGGTTCCCGAACGCATCGCCGCGGCGCCGGATCGCCGCGCCGCCTGATGGTCTGACGGTTTCGGGTGCGGTAATTCTTGGCCGAAAGGCGATGGACGGCAATGACGGCGATGATCATGCCCCTGTTTCAGCGATTGGGCCAGCACACGCTGGTGCGCTATATCCTGGCCAGCGTGGGGGCGCTGGCGGTGGATATCGGCAGTTTCCTGGCGCTGCTGGCGCTGGGCATGCCGGCCATGGCGGCCTCGGCGCTGGGCTATGCCCTGGGCATTGCCGCGCACTGGTTGCTGTCGAGCCGCGCGGTCTTTGCCGAGAACGTCGCCGCATCGGGCCCGGCGCGGCTGCGGCAGCAGGCGCTGTTCGTGGGATCGGCGCTGGTCGGCCTGGCCATCACTACGCTGGTGGTGGGCGGCATGGTGCAGCTGGGGCTTGATCCGCGCACGGCCAAGATCGTGGCGATCGTGTTGAGCTTTGCCGCCACGTGGGTGCTGCGCAAGCAGGTGGTGTTTCGCTGATGACCGTGCTGGCTTCGGTGCGCGCCGATCGCGTTTCCCCTGCTCCCGATCAGACCTCGTCCCCGCCCCCACCCGGCGCCACGGCCAGCGCGCTGCTGCCCTGGCGCATGGTGCTGGGCATCTGGGCACTGATCGTGGCGCTGCAACTGCTGATCTTTGCACGCGATATTCCCGGCATGCACATGGGCGATCCCGATGATGTGCTGCGCCTGGTGCAGGTGCGCGATCTGTTGGGCGGGCAGGCCTGGTTCGATCTGCACCAATACCGCATCATGGCGCCCGAAGGCGTGCTGATGCACTGGTCGCGGCTGGTCGATCTGCCGCTGGCGGCGGTGATCCTGGCCTTGCGCCCGCTGCTGGGCACCGCCAACGCAGAAATTGCCGCCGCGCTGATCGTGCCGGCGCTGACCGTGCTGTGCACGCTGGCCCTGGCCATGCACACCGCGCATCGCCTGTTCGGGCGCGATACCGCGCTGGCTGCCGGCATCGTGGTGGGGCTTTCGGGCATTGTCCTGCACCAGATGCAGCCTTTGCGGATCGATCACCATGGCTGGCAGATCGTCGCCGCGCTGGGCGCCGTGGCCGGGCTGCACGCCCGCGACCCGCGCCGGGGTGGCTGGATCATGGGCGTGGCGCTGGCTGCCGGGCTGACGATTTCGCTTGAAGGCCTGCCGCTCGCCGCGCTGT
>NZ_APCQ01000756.1:0-3929 GCF_000410615.1 Novosphingobium sp. B-7
GACGATCTGTCGCGCACCTGGCGCGGCCGCGACGTGCAGCAACCGGCCATGCCGGCAGAGCGGCGGGGGCCGCTGATCGCCGGCTGGCGCGACGCCCTGCGCCGCACCTTGACGCATCCCGCGCCGGACGCTGCATGAGGATGGCCTAATTCGGCATCAACCATGCGTTGCGCCGCGTTTCGCCAATTGTGAGGAATGTTTGCCTGCGCTAGCCTGCCCACCGGCCGCTTTCCGGCCCGTGGGGGAACCATGCGAGGCAAGCTTATCCTGCTGGCATCGGCGCTGCTGGCGTCGACCACTCTTGTCGTACCGGCTGGGCAGGCCGCCGCCGATCCGCTGCTGCTGCAACAACCGACGCTCTCGGCCACGCAGATCGCGTTTGTCTATGGCGGCGAAATCTGGGTGGTGCCGCGCAGCGGTGGCCGGGCGACGCGGCTGGTCACCGGGCAGGGCGCCTTGTCGGGTCCGGTGTTCTCTCCCGATGGCAGCCAGATCGCGTTCACCGGCCGCTATGATGGCAATACCGATGTCTATGTTGTGCCCGCGCAAGGCGGCGAGCCGCGCCGGTTGACCTGGCATCCTGGTGCCGACGTGGCGCTGGGCTGGTCGGCCGATGGCAAGCAGGTGCTGTTCCGCTCGCCGCGCATGGCCGTGCGCGATGCGCACCAGATGTACCTGGTGCCGGCCAGTGGCGGCGCGCCCGTGCCGGTGCCCTTGCCCTCGGGCGAGGAAGGCGCGTTTTCGCCCGATGGCACGCGCATGGCCTATTCCCCGATCGAGCAGTGGCAGCCGGCGTGGAAGCAGTATCGCGGCGGGCAGACCGCGCGCATCTGGGTGGCGCGCCTGACGGATTCGGCCGTTACGCCGATCCCGCGCCCCAACAGCAACGATCGCAACCCGCTGTGGATCGGGGACAAGGTCTATTTCCTTTCCGACCGCGATGGCCCGGTCACGCTCTACAGCTATGATCCGGCCAGTGGGGCGGTCGCCCGGCTGATCGACAATTCCGCCGGGTTCGACATGGCCGCGATCGGCGCTGGCCCCGGCGGGGTGGTGATCGATCATTTCGGCAAGCTGGAAATCTATGACATCGCCAGCGGCACGGTCAGTCCGGTGCCGGTCACCATCGATGCCGATCTGCCGCAGCGCCGCGCCCATTTCGAAGAGATCAAGGCCGACAGCGTCAGCCATGCGCTGTTGAGCGAAACCGGCAAGCGCGTGATCATGGAAGTGCGCGGCGAGGTGCTCTCTGCCCCGGCCGAAAAGGGCGACGTGCGCAACATTACGCGTTCGCCCGGCGTGGCCGATCGCGATCCCGCGCCATCGCCCGATGGCACCAAGATTGCGTGGTTTTCCGATGAATCCGGCGAATATGCGCTGCACATCGGCGCGGCTGATGGCCTGGGCACGGTGCGCAAGATCGCGCTGGGGACGCCGCCCTCGTTCTTCTACAACCCGCGCTGGTCGCCCGACAGCAAGAAGATCGTGTTCGAGGACAAGCGGCTGAACCTGTGGCTGATCGACCTTGCCGCCGGCGCGGCCGCAGCGCCGGTCAAGATCGATACCAACCTGTTCGATGCGCCCGGCAGCAGCTTTGACGCGGCGTGGTCGGCCGACAGCCAGTGGATCGTCTATACCCGCCAGCTGCCCAGCCATTTCCATGCCGCCTGGATGCATTCGCTGGCCACCGGCAAGAACACGCAAGTGACCGACGGGTTGAGCGACGTGATCTCGCCCCGCTTCGACCACGGCGGCAAGTATCTCTACTTCGCCGCGACCACCGCCACGGGCCCGGCGGCCGGCTGGCTCGACATGTCGAGCATGGGGCGCGCGATCGATGGCGCGGCCTATGTCATGGTGCTGCGCAAGGACAGCGCATCGCCGATCGCGCCGGAAAGCGACGAGGAAAGCGCCGCCGATACCCTGCCGGGCCGCGACAAGCCGGGCAAGGCCAAGACCAAGAAGACCGACGCTGGCGCCAGTGACGACAAGCCGGCCGATGCCAAGGACGAGGACAAGGATGGCGGCAAGGACGGTGGCAGGGACGGGAAGGGCGGCAAGCCAACCCCGCCCGCCCCGGTGCGGATCGATTTCGAGGGGCTCGATCAGCGCATCCTGGCGCTGCCGATCCCGCGCGCCAATATCGTGGAACTGCAGGCCGGCAAGGATGGCGTGGTCTATACCCTGACCATCCCGCCCGCCGCGACCGATGCCGATTACCTGGAAGGCGACGAGGCCGGTCCGCCGCGCACGCTGTTCCGTTTCGACCTCAAGGAGCGCAAGAACAAGGAACTGGCACAAGGTGTTGTCGCCAATACCTTCTCCCTTTCGGCAGACGGCAGCAAGATGCTGCTGCAGCGCGGCGGCACCTGGCTGGTGGCCGATGCTGACAAGGAAGTGAAGGACGGCGAAAGCGCCAAGCCGATCAAGTTCGATGACGTGCGCGTGTGGGTCGATCCCCAGGCGGAATGGAAGCAGATCTATCACGAGGTCTGGCGGATCGAGCGCGACTTTCTCTACGATCTCAACCACCACGGGCTCGATCTGGCGCGGGCCGAGGCGCTCTATGCCCGCTTCCTGCCCGGCCTTGCCGCGCGGCAGGATCTCAACGTGCTGCTGGAGGAAATGACCGGGCACATCTCGGTCGGCCACACCTTCATCAACGGCGGCGACCTGCCCGAACAGCAAACCGCGCGCGGCGGCCTGCTCGGCGCCAATTACGAGGCGGTCGATGGGCGCTGGCGCATTGCCCGCGTGCTGCCGGGCGAGAACTGGAATCCCAAGCTGGTCGCCCCGCTCAGCCAGCCGGGCGTTGACGTCCACGCCGGGGAGTTCATCCTGGCGGTCAACGGCCGCCCGGTCGATACCCAGACCGAGATCGATCGCGCGCTCGATGGCACGGCCGGCAAGCAGACCGTGCTGACCGTGGCGAGCACGGCAGCGGGCGCGGGATCGCGGCAGGTTACCGTGGTGCCGATCGGCAATGAAGGCGCGTTGCGCCTGCGCAGCTGGATGGAAGGCAACCGCCGCACGGTCGACCGGCTGTCGGGCGGCAAGCTGGCCTATGTCTATGTGCCCGACACGGCCGCTGGCGGCTTTGCCAACTTCAACCGCTATTACTATGCCCAGGTCGGCAAGCAGGGCGCGGTGATCGACGAGCGGTTCAACCATGGCGGGCAGATTGCCGACTATATCGTCGATCAATTGAAGCGCACCCCGCAGATGATCAACCACACCCGCGAAGGGGCTGACCAGATCGAGCCGGCCGCGGCGATCTTTGGTCCCAAGGTGATGATCATCAACGAGATGTCAGGATCGGGCGGTGATGCCCTGCCGTGGCTGTTCCACAAGGAAGGCGTCGGCCCATTGGTGGGCAAGCGCACCTGGGGCGGCCTGGTCGGTATCGGCGGCTATCCCCAGCTGATCGACGGCGGCAGTGTCACCGCGCCGCGCTGGGCGATTTATGGCACCACCGGCCAGTGGGAAGTGGAAGGGATCGGCATTCCGCCCGATATCGAGGTGGAGCAGGACCCGGCGCTGATCCGCCAGGGCCATGATCCGCAGCTGGAGCGCGCCGTGGCCGAGGCGATGGCCCTGCTCAAGGCCACCCCGCCGCAGCAGTTCCCCAAGCCGGCGCCGATCGTCAAGCATCCGGTGCTGCCGCAGTAAGCGGGGGCAGGGTTAAGAAGGCGAGAGGGGGGCGAGCCTGGCTCACCCCCCGTTTTTGCGTGCCGGTTCAGGCCGCCTTGCGGGCGAGGATGCGGCCCGCCAGCGCATCGCCCGAAAGCCAGGCGCCCTGCACGGTAGGCTCGGTCAGCCAATCGCCGCAGGCGCCCAGGCGCAGCATATCATCCCACAGCGCGGTGCTGCCCGCGCCCACCGGCCGGGCAAAGCGCCAGCGATGCGCGCGCGCCACCAGCGGCTCGGGC
>NZ_KE148444.1:0-12637 GCF_000410615.1 Novosphingobium sp. B-7
AAGGGCGCTTCCACCAGATCGGCGCCATCGGGCACGTCCACGCTGCCGGCCACGGGGGCGTCGGCGTCGGCCAGGTCGGTCACGCGGTCGAACTCGCCGCGCCGCTGCCAATCGGCGCGTTCCGCGTCGAACGCGGCCACGCGCTGGGCTTCAAACGCCGCAATTTCAGCGGCGTTGTCGGCCAGGAACTGGCGATAATCGGCGAGCCGAAACTCCGATGGCTCGATCTGGATCGACCGGCGCCCGGTGGGAAAGTCGCGGCGCCATTCCACCAGTTCCTCGGCGCTCACCGGATAGAAGCGGATCTGGTCGAAGAAGCGCAGCAGCCAAGGCTTGCCCTCGATAAAGGCGTCGGTCTGGCGGTGGGTGTTCCACACCTGGATGGTGCGGCCAAACAACTGGTAACCGCCCGGCCCCTCCATGCCATAGATGCACATATAGGCGCCGCCGATGCCGACCACGTTGGGCGGGGTCCAGGTGCGGGCGGGATTGTATTTGGTGGTGACCAGGCGGTGGCGCGGATCGACCGGGGTGGCGACCGGCGCGCCCAGGTACACGTCACCCAGGCCCATGACGAGGTAGTTGGCCTCGAAGATCAGGTTCTCCACGGCGGCGGCATCGGGCAAGCCGTTGACGCGGCGGATGAACTCGATGTTATCGGGGCACCACGGCGCATCGTCGCGCACCGCGCCCATGTACTTCTGGATGGTTTCGAGCGTGGCCGGATCGCGCCAGCTCAACGGCAGGTGGACGATGCGCGAGGGGATGGTGAAATCTTCCAGATCGCCCAGGCGCTCCTCCGCCTCCACCAGCGCAGCAAGCATGGCCTGCTGGTCGAGACTGTCGCCATCGAAATGGACCTGCAGCGAGCGGATGCCCGGCACAACGTCGATCACACCGGGCAACGCCATGCGTTCCAGCTCGGTCATCAAGGCATGCACGCGGATGCGCAACTCGATATCCAGCGTGATCGGGCCGTATTCGACAAGGATATTGCGATCACCCTGCTGGCGATAGACCGTGCGCGGGCGCGTGCCGTGCCCGGCGATCTCCGCCAGGATCGGCGAAAGCGTCTCGATCTCGCGCGTGGGGCGCGGCGCCGGCGGCGTGCCATCGGCCATCAGCGCGCGCTGCGCCGCATCGGCGGCCTGCGCATCGGCGATGGATACCGGCACGAAGCGCAGGCGATCGCCCGGCACCAGTTGCCCGATCTTCCAGCGATCGGCCGCGATCACCACGAAGGGGCAGACGAACCCGCCCAGCGAGGGGCCATCAGGGCCAAGGATGATCGGCATGTCGCCGGTGAAATCCACCGCGCCAATGGCATAGGGATTGTCGTGGATGTTCGAGGGATGCAGCCCGGCCTCCCCGCCATCGGCGCGCGCCCATTGCGGCTTGGGGCCGATCAGGCGCACCCCGGTGCGGTTGGAGTTGTAGTGCACCTGCCAATCGGCGCCCACCACCATCGCGATGTCTTCATCGGTGAAGAAATCGGGCGCGCCGTGCGGGCCATAGAGCACGCGCAGTGTCCATTCGCTGCCCATGGCGGGCAGTTCCACCGCCGGCAGCGGCGCAGCGGTTTCCTCGCCGCCCAGGTGCAGCACATCGCCCGCCACCAGGCGCCGCGCGGCATGGCCACCGAACTGGCCCAGTTCGAACGTGGCGCGGCTGCCCAGGTAGGGCGCGATATCGAGACCACCGCCGATCAGCAGATAGCCGCGCATGCCGCCGCCCCGCGTGCGTCCGGTGGCCAGGGTTTGCCCCGCAGCCACGGCAATAACTTCGCCCAGCGGCACCGCCACGCCATCGAGCGTCGCGCCAAAATCGGCCCCGGTCAGGCAGATGCGCGCCGGCGCGGTAAACGCCAGGGTGGGCCCGGTGTGCGTCATTTCGAGGCCAGCCATGCCTTCGGGATTGCCGAGCAGGCGGTTGCCCAGGCGGAACGATTGATCGTCCATCGGCCCCGACGGCGGCACGCCCACGGCCCACAGATGCTGGCGGCCGGGCCAGTCCTGCACCGTGGTGGCCGTGCCGCCGGCGATCACGCGCAGGCTGGCGGGCACGAAGCTGATCGTGTCGAGCACGCGGGTGGAAACCTCGCCGCTGGTAAACGCGGGGCTCGCCACCACCTGGCGCAGCCAGCGCAAATTGGTTTCGATGCCGTCGATGCGCGTGGCGGCCAGCGCCTGCTGCATCGCTGCCACCGCCGCCTCGCGCGTGGGGGCATGCACGATCAGCTTGGCCAGCATGGGATCGTACCATGCGCTCACTTCGGTGCCCGCGACCACCCAGGTTTCGGTGCGGATATCGGCGGGAAATTCCACCGCCGTCAGCGTGCCGGAAGTGGGGCGGTAGTCCAGCGCGGGATCCTCGGCATAGAGGCGCACTTGCACCGAATGGCCCGACGGCGTGGTGGGCGCGCTGTCCAGAAACGTGAAGTCACCCGCGCCGCCGCGCACCATCCATGCGACCAGGTCGATGCCCATAACCTCTTCGGTCACGCCGTGTTCGACCTGAAGCCGGGTGTTCATTTCCAGGAAAAAGAACTCCTTACGATCGGCATCGTAGAGAAATTCTACCGTCCCGGCCGAGCGGTAGCGCGCCGCCTCGCCCAGGCGGATGGCGGCGGCATAGAGATCGGCGCGGACGCTTTCGGGCAGCAGCGGCGCGGGGGCTTCCTCCACCACCTTCTGGTTGCGGCGTTGCAGCGAGCAATCGCGCTCCCCCAGGGCGACGATGCGCCCCGCGCCATCGCCAAAGATCTGCACTTCGACATGGCGGGCGCGGCGCACATAGCGTTCCAGGAACACGCCGGCGTCGCCGAAATTGCTCTGCCCCAGGCGCGCCACGGTGGCAAAACCCTCGCGCACGTCGGCCTCGGTCTCGCACACGCGCATGCCGATGCCACCACCGCCGGCCGTGGCCTTGAGCATGATGGGATAGCCGATGGCCGCCGCCGCCGTCACCGCTTCGTCCTCGCTGGTCAGCAGGTCGCTGCCCGGCGCCAGCGGCACGCCATGGGCCTTGGCCAGTTCGCGCGCGCTGTGCTTGAGGCCGAAAGTGCGGATATTGTCGGGCGTGGGGCCGATGAAGACAATGCCTTCTGCCGCGCAGGCATCGGCAAATTCGACGTTTTCGGCCAGGAAGCCATAGCCGGGGTGGATCGCGCCGGCGCCGGTCTGCTTGGCCGCAGCGATGATCGCGGGAATGTTGAGATAGCTTTCGCTGGCGCGTGCCGGGCCGATGCACACGGCCTCGTCCGCCAGGGCGACATGGGCCGATCCCTCGTCCGCCTCGGAATAGACAGCGACAGAGCGCAGGCCCATCTGGCGTAGGGTGCGGATGATCCGGGTGGCGATCGCGCCACGATTGGCGATGAGGACGGTATCGAACATCATGCCGCCACGATCATGCGCACGGGGGTGGGATTGAACGCGTTGCACGGGTTGTTGATCTGCGGGCAATTGGACACGACGACCACCACGTCCATCTCGGCCTTGAGGTCCACCGTCAGGCCCGGCGCGGAAATCCCGTCGACGATGCCCAGCGCGCCATCGGCCTCCACCGGCACGTTCATGAAGAAGTTGATGTTCGAGACGATGTCCCGCTTGCCGCGCCCTTCCCACAGGTTGGCCTCCAGAAAGTTTTCGACGCAGGCATGTTGCCACTTGGTGTGATGACCATAGCGCAAGGTATTGGATTCGCACGAACAGGCCCCGCCAATCGTATCGTGATAGTCCACCGCGCTGGCCGCGATGGTCATCATCGGGCGCCCTTCGTTGGACAACAGCGTGGAGCCGGCGCGCAGGAACAGGTTGCCCTGCGCCGCCACGGTATCCTGCGCGGAATAGCGTTCGGCATCGTCGCTCGCGCTGTAGAGCAGGAAATCGACCGCCTGGTTGCCCTCCAGATCGACGATGCGCAGCGTCTGCCCCTTGGCGACGTGATAGAGCCAGGGGGCGCGGGCGGGCACGATCTCGTCGTGAACGATAGTGCCGGACAGGCCGGCAAGATGGGTATCGGTTGACATCGCAATCCGTCCTTCGCGTTTAGCGGCGGAAATAGTCTTCGACATTGAGGAAGGCGCGCAGGCCTTCGGGTGTCGCGTTGCGGATGGGATCGTTGCCCAGCGTTGCCGGCCCGCGCCAGGCCGTGGCGCGCAGCGGGGTGACGCTGTATTCCGCGCGCGGATCAAGCACGTGGGGCACATTGGCAATGACCACGATCACGTCCATTTCGGCGCGCAGCAGCACCTGCCGGCCGGGCGCGAACGGGCCGACCAGCGGCGTGATTGTGCCGTCTTCCTCGATCCGCGTGCCCTTGAACAGATTGATGCAGGGATGCACGTCGCGCCGCGTCAGGCCATGCTTGGCCGCGCCGAGCAGGAACCGGTCGCGCCCGTTGGGGCAGGCGCCGCTGTTGCGGCCTTCGCCGTATTTTGCCGCATTGCTGGCCGCGTTCGATGTGCCGGCAAAGCAATCGTGCGTGCCGGCATCATCCTCCACGATGCTGAGCAGCACGCGGCCCATGTCCGACAGCAGGAGCTTGCCCGCGCCGAGATAGGCGTTCCATTGCACCTTGACTGTATCGGCCACATTGAGCCGCTCGGTCGGCATGGCGGCGTTGAACACCTGCAGCCCGGCGCAGGCATCGCCGCGCGTATCGATCAGGCGCAGCCGCGTGCCGCGTGCCAGAACCCGCGTGGCATAGCCGCCGGCGGCAATGGTTTCTTCCCACACCAGGTCTGCCGGATCGACCCCCTCGGGCAGATCATCAGCCTTGGGCGGCAGCACCGGCATGGTTTCCACCACCGTGCCGCCCATGCTGCGTGCATGATCGCGCGCGGCGAGCGGGTTGGCGAGGTTGCCTCCGGCGGCTGCCGGGGTTGGGGCCGGGGAAGGGGTGAGCGTATCGGTCATGCGGCCGCTCCATTGCTGGTGCTCTTGCCGTCGTCCTGAACATAGATCGGCGGCAGCAGGGCAGTGGTGGTGACAAGTTCGAGCTGTTGCACGCCGCGCACGCGGCGCAGCGCGTCGGAAAGTTCTTTCAGCCGCACGGCCGGGCCCTGCACCAGCAGGACTTCCAGGCTCTGGTCGTCTTCCAGGAACACGTGCTGGGCGGAAATCACCTCTTTGAGGTAATCGGCCTGGGTCTGCGCCAGCTGGTGGCGCACGCGGCCACGGTCACCGCGATAGACCATGGTGATCGTGCCGGCGAGCATCTCGTCCGGGCGGGTGAGGGCTTCGTGGTCGGCCAGGGCGTGGCGGATCAGCTCGGCAATCAGTTGCGAGCGCGAGGGCAACTGGCGCTCTTCCACCATCATGTCGAGCTTGCGGAACAGATCGGCCGGCAAGCTCATGCTGAGCCGCGCCAGGCTGGCGGGTTCGCTGCTCATGCGAGTTCCTCTCTTGTCATACGGCCACCTTTTGCGGTGGCGTCTTGTCTTCCGGCTCGGCGGTTTCGGCCGGCGCTTCGTCTTCGCGCGGGCGCAGCGGCAGGTCATAGACCACGGTGGCGCCATAGCGGTGCGGGGCGTGGGGATCGTGGCGGCGCTTGTCGAGCGCCAGCACACGCGTGCCGAGCGAGAACGCCTCGCGGATGTCGTGCGTCACCATGATCACCGTCAGCGCGTGTTCGCGCCACAGGCGGCGGATCAGCACGTGCATGTCGGCCCGGATACCCGGATCGAGCGCGCCGAACGGCTCGTCCAGCAAGAGGATGCGCGGCCGCTTGAGCAAGGCCTGGGCAATCGCCAGGCGCTGCTGCATCCCGCCCGACATCTGCGCCGGATAGAGCTGCAGTGCATCGCCCAGGCCCACGGCTTCGAGCATGGCGACAGCCTCGTCCCGCGCGGCGCGGCGGGCGCTACCAAACAGTCGGGCCAGCAAGGGCGCCTGCGCGCATTCCAGGCCGAACATCGTGTTCTGCAGCGCGGTGAGATGGGGAAAGACCGAATAGCGTTGGAACACCACGCCGCGATCGGGGCCGCATTCGGGGGGCAGCACCGCGCCATCCAGGCTGATCGTGCCCCGGCTTGGCGCCTCTTGCCCCAAGACCAGGCGCAGCAGGCTGCTCTTGCCCGCGCCCGATGGCCCGACGATCGAGACGAAACTGCCGGCCGCCACATCGAGATTGATCTTTTCCAGGACGATCTTGTCCCCGAATTCAACCCAGATATCGCGAAGGGAAAGGAGCGCGGTCAATGGCTTGCTCCATGAGCCCAGGGAAACAGGCGGCGGCTGGCCAGGGACAGGGCAAAGTCCAGGGTAATCGCCAGAAGCGCGATCCACGCCACGTAGGGGATGATCACGTCCATCGCGAGGTAGCGCCGCACCAGGAAGATGCGATAGCCCAGCCCGGTGTCAGCGGCGATCGCCTCGGCCGAGATGAGGAACACCCAGGCCGGCCCGAGCGCCAGGCGCACCGCCTGGATCAGGCGCGGCATGGCCTGGGGCAGGGCGACGCGGATCATGATCTGCCAGCTGCTGGCCCCCAGGGTCTGCGCCTTGATGATCTGCTCGCGCGGCAGGCTGGCGATATGATCGGTGATGTCGCGGATCATCGGCGGGGCAATGCCCACCACGATCAGCGCCACCTTGGCCGTTTCCCCCAGGCCCAGCGCGATGAACAAGACCGGCAGCAGCGCGATCGGCGGGATCACCGCAATCGCGGTGACCAGTGGCCCCAGCGTGGCGCGCACCGGCGGCAACACGCCCAGCACCAGCCCGGCGACCAGCGCACCCAGCGTGGCAATGCCCAGGCCGAGGCCCAGCCGCTCAAGGCTGGCGAACGTGTCGGTCCAGAACAGGAAGTGGCCCGAAAGCGGATCGGCCTGGAACAGCAGGGCCGACAGGCCGCGCGCCATGGCATCGGGCAGCGGCAGGATCTTGTCACTGGGATTGAGCGCGTGGCGCTGCGCCGCCATGACGAGATAGAGCACCAGCAGGGCCAGGATCGGGACCGCGCCGGCGATCATCCTGTCATTGCGGCGCATCTTGCGGTTGACCCAGCGCATGGCGTGAACCCCTTGGAGAACGGACGGCAGGCCCCGGCAGCGCGCCGAGGTTGCCGGATCAGAGCTTGCCGGCGGCGGCCAGCTTCATGAAGCTGTCATCGAAACGCAGCGTGACATGGGCCGGATCGCCCAGCGTCTTGCCGCCGGGAAAGGCCATGCCGACCGCGTCGGCCGAGCTGGCGCCCTTGAACAGGCCCTTGGAAAAGCTGAAATCGCGCACCCGCGTCATCGTGGTGACCAGCGCCGGGCTGTCTGCCGCAGCCACTGCCGCGGCGGGCTGGTCATAGAGGAACGTGGTGGTCAGCTGCTTGTCGAACACATCGGGCGTGGTCCCGGCCAACTTGGCCATGGCGGCGCGCGCTTCCTTGCCCTGGGCGTCCTGGCGTTTCATCAGCGCCATGGTTTCATACCAGATGCCGGCCAGTGCCTTGCCCAGCGCGGGATTGGCCTTGAGCGTGGCGGTATCCACCGCCATCAGATCGAGGATTTCGCCCGGAATCTGTGCCGAGGAAAACACCTCGTTGGCGCTAGGCTGCCCGCGCATGACCGACAGCTGCGGGTTCCAGGCCACTGCGGCCTGGGCATCGGGGCTGGAAAAGGCGCCCACGATATCAGCGTCTGACGTATTGACTGTCTTTATATCGCTGAGCGACAGGCCGGCCGATCCCAGGGCACGGGCGAGCAGGTAGTGCGACACCGAGAGCTCGACCAGGTAGATCTGCTTGCCCTTGAGGGCGGAAACCGAATTGGCACCTTTGAGCAGGACGCCATCGTTGCCGTTGGAATAGTCACCGACGATGATCGCGCTGGTATCCTTGCCCCCGGCGGCAGGGATGGTCAGCGCATCCATGTTGGTGACGGTAACACCGTCAAACTTGCCGGCGTTATATTGATTCACGGATTCGACATAGTCGTTCACCTGAACAATATTGATCTTGATGCCGTACTTATCGGCCCATTTCTTGACGATACCTGCCTGCTGCGCATAGGGCCATGGCATCCAGCCAGCATAGATCGACCAGCCGATATTGAATTCGGTTTTCTTCTCGGCTCCGGCATCGGGTGCCGAGGAGCATGACGCCATCATCAGTGTGCTGGCCAGAAGTGCGATCTTACCCGCCGTGCCGATCATCTTCATCATGATTCGCGCCCCTTTCGCACTGCACCATGGTTGCAAAGCCCACCCTTGTCCATGGCAAAAATATTACCCATCGTCATTTTTGTAATAACGCGCGCTATGGGTGAGAAATGCAGCCACGCGTTCTGGCATCGCCATGCTGGAAGCAACGCATACGCTGCCTGTCCAGCGTTCATCGCGATATCGCGTGAACTGCATGCTGTGCAGCGATCACACTTTGACGCCAGGTTGAGTCGCGAATCAAGCGGCAATTTGCGTCAGCAACGGCATCGCTGTGGGCCGCGCGTGTGTGGGGGCGGCACCCCGCCATGCCGCAAGTGCGAGGAAAAATGGCAGGTTTCCTCGTATTTCCTGTGAGTGAATCATACTGAATGCCACGAAAATTATTACGCTTGACCGATTATGTAATATCGGTACCGTGGCAGGTGTCGATAGTTCAGGGCGACACAATAAATATACCAAGAGCGGGTCACCAGAGCCACGCCGCGTTGCGGTGCGGGCGATGGGTAATAGTGCGGATTTCAGGCCGGTTGTTGACTGCCGGAGCGACAGCAAGCGCTCCCACCCTGCCAGGGCCTGGCGCCGCGTTTTGATCCCGACCACTTTTGGCAAGGCAGGCGCAAGCGAGCCGGATGGGTTCGCTTGCCACGCAAATCTTGGTGCCAGGCCGGTTAGCGGTCGGCACTTGCCCGGCAAGCGGGCTGATCCCTGGGAGGGGATGTCACAGCACAGGCTTTTTGAGAACAAAGCGAGGGGCTGAAGTGACCAAGCGATCTTTCCGAACGAACCTGCTGGGCGCCACGATGCTGCTCATCCCGGCCTTGGCGCCGAATTCGGCTTATGCGCAGGCAGCCCCGCAACCGCAAGGCGAGCCGGCGGCCGATGCCGCGGCCACGTCTGGCGGCGACGCCAACTACATCGTGGTGACAGCCACGCGGCGCGCCACCACCTTGCAGGATGCGCCGATCAACATCAGCGCGGTCAGCCCGCAGGAACTTGCCCGCCAGCGTATCGACGACGTCAAGTCGCTCGCCGCGTTCACACCGGGCATGACCGTGGCCGATACCGGGCCAGGCTCCACCGGCAAGATCGTGCTGCGCGGCATCAATTCGGGCGATTCCAGCGTGGAAGGCGCCAGCGCCAACAGCGCAGTGGGTGTCTACCTGGGCGAAGTACCGCTTTATCTGGACTTCAAGCTGCTCGATATCGACCACGTTGAAGTGCTGCAGGGCCCGCAAGGCACGCTCTATGGCCTAGGCACGCTGGCCGGCGCGGTGCGCTACATGCCCAACCGGCCCGATACCGACCACTACAGCGTCGATCTGCACGGCCGCTGGTTCGGCGAAAGCCACAGCAGCGAAGCCGGCGTGAATGCCGATGGCACGATCAACATTCCGATCGTGAAAGACCACATCGCGCTGCGCAGCACGGTGGGGTATTACGACAACCCCGGCTTCATGGATTACAACTACCTGCTGCGCCAACCTGGGGTGTCCAACCCGCAGCCGGTGCGCGGCACGACGGCGGCCGATGGCTCGTTTGGCACACCGGCCCAGCAGGCGGCGAACTTCTATTCCAAGAAGGATGTGAACTATGAACACACCTTCACCACGCGCAACCAGCTGCTGCTGGAAGCCAGCCCGGACTTCAAGGTCTATCTGACCTACGCCCACCAGATCACCAAGACGCAGGGCCGCCAGGCCAACGGCGCTGGCGTGCTGGGCACTGGCAAGTATGAAGCGCCGTGGCGCTATCTGGAACCGACCAACCGCACGTCGGACCTCTATTCGGCCGAGTTCAACGTCAACGTGTTCGACGTGGCCCAGCTGGTGGCGACCACCGCCTTTACCAACCAGAAGATCTATACCCAGCGCGACAACACCGACCTGCTGCTGGACCTGGACTATGGCTATGAAGCCTTTCCAGAGTTTTCCTCCTACAATCAGGCAACCTCGAAGTATCACCAGTTCAACGAGGAAGTGCGCCTGGTTTCGACCCATGGCGGCCCGTTCAGCTGGGTGCTTGGCGGGTTCTACAACAATATGCGCTATGGTTCGCAGTATCGCGAATATGTGCCCGGTTATCCCGACTGGGCCGGCATCTATCGGCCTGACAACCTGGAATACATGTCGTTCGTCAACACCCGCACCAAGGAAAAGGCGGCCTATGGCGAAGGCACGTTCCACATCACCAAGGACTGGCAGGTTACCGGCGGCTTGCGCTACTTCAAGTATGACGCCTTTGCCGAGGGCGGCACGGATACGCCGCTGTTCAGCAAGTACACGCCCTATCCGCTGGTGGTGTTTGCCCCGCAGCGCATCAAGTCGGGCAGCACGGGCAAGGACGGCTTTGTCTGGAAGGCCAACACGTCGTACAAGTTCAGCCCCGATCTCATGGCCTATTTCACCTACAGCACGGGTTATCGCACCGGCAACGTGAACCGCGTGGCGCCATGCGTCCTGCCGCTTGATCCCAAGGTGCAGAACGTCTGCGCGCTGCCCAACGAGCTGGCCTATGGCCCGGACAAGACGCGCAACCGTGAACTGGGCCTGCGTGGCTCGCTGTTCGACCGCAAGTTCCAGTTTACGCTGAGCGGCTTTATCGTCACCTGGGCGGGCGTGCAGGTGCCGAGCCAGACGGTCAACGGCGCAGTGGGCATCACTGTCAACGGCAGCACCGCCGTGTCGAAGGGCATCGATTTCTCGGGCCACCTCAAGATCACGCCGCAACTGACGATCGATGGCACCTATTCCTACAACGACGCGCACCTTACCGCCGATGCCCCGGGCATCGTGGTGAGCAGTGGGGTCAACTATGATGCCTTTGCCGGCGATCGTCTGCCGGGTTCGACCAAGCATTCGGGCAGCGTGGGCGCCACCTATACCTACCCGCTGACCGAGGGCCGCGATATCGAAGCGACCTGGGCGATGACCTATACCGGCGACATCTATTCCCGCGTCGGCCTGCGCGGCAATGGCGAAGTGATCCCGGCCTATACCACGCACCGCGCCTCGGTCACCTATCACAGCCCGATGTTCGATGTGGGCGTCTACGCCGACAACATCTTTGACAAGTATGCCGTGACGGCGGTGGAGAACGACACCAGTTCCTATAACCGCGCCCGCAGCGGCGTGGTGGAACGGTTCTATGCCTATGGTGTCCTGACGCCGCGCCGCGTGGGGCTGGAAATGACCTTCCACTACAAGTGACGTGAAAAGCCCGCTTCCTGTTGCTGCGTGAATGGATCGTGACGACAGGAAGCGGGACCCCGGATCAAGTCCGGGGTCCCGCTATTTCCCAGAATTTCGCAACAGAGCTTCGCCATGGATGGGACAGACATGAAACAGCGGCTGATCGGGCTGATTCCGCCCGCCACGCTTTTGGCAGTGATCCTGTTCTGGGCCTATGCGCCCAAGAGCGTGATCGATTATCCCTGGACGCTCACTATCATGGCCACGGCCATTTCGGCCTGGCTGCTGCTGCTGGAATGGCTGTTCGAACGCCACGCCGATTGGCGGATGAACTGGCGCGAGTTCTTTACCGACACCTTCTATGTCGTGCTCAGTTCCACTGTGATTTCCCGTGCCACCGATTTCTTTGCCGATGCGCCGATGAAGGCGGCCAAGGCCAGCGCCGGGCTGGCCACGCCCTGGTTGGAACACCTGCCGTTCCTGGCACAGGTCGGGCTGATCTTCTTCCTTTTTGAATTCGGCCAATACTGGATGCATCGCGCGATGCACAACTGGACGCCGCTGTGGCTGACCCATGCGCCGCATCACCACATTACCCAGTTGAACGCGCTGAAAGGCTATGTCGGCAATCCGCTGGAGCTTTTCCTGATCAGTCTGGGCGTGATCGCGCTGCTCGATTTCAGCCCGGTGGCGATCCTGTGTGCGGCGAGCGTGGGCAACGTGGTGGCCGGCTTTGCCCATGCCAACGTCAAGTCTGACCCGCCGTGGTTCTATTCGTTCTTCTTCACCACGATCCGCCATCACAGCCTGCACCATTCGGTCGGCTATGAAGAAACCCGCTGCAACTATGCCAACTCGATGATCCTGATCGATCGCGTGCTGGGCACCTATCGCGAGGGCGAAGGCATCCTGGTCGGCCAGGACGAGCGACGCCGCCTGACCATCCGCGAACAGTTCATGTTCCCGTTCGTGCCGGTGATCGATGCGGTCAAGGCGCGCCGCGCGGGCAATGAGGAAGCGGTGCAGCGCTGAACGCATTGGCCGATCGGGTGGCGCCGCTTGCCAGCCCCGCCGCGCGCATGGCACAGGGCGGGATGACCAAGACCGATCCGCAGATTGCCGCCGCGCGTGCCGCCTTAGTGCGGGGTGATTGGCCGGCCGTCGTGCGCGCGGCGCAGATGGTTGGCGATGCGGCCCCGCAGCGGGCGGAGGCGCTGTTCCTGCTGGGCCTGGCCGAAGCCGGGCAGGGACGGATCAGCGCCGCGACCGCCCTGCTGCGCCAGGCCGTGGCGC
>NZ_KE148444.1:12893-16073 GCF_000410615.1 Novosphingobium sp. B-7
ACCGCGCTGCGGCGCTCAATTTCGTCGGGCAGGTGAGCGAGGCGGAGGCCGCGCTCGAAGCGCTGATCGCGCGCGCGCCGGGCCATGGCCGCGCGCACCATCTGCTCGCCAGCCTCAAGCGGCACACGGCAGACAGCCACCATGTGCCACGCCTGCGCGCGCAACTGGACGCGGCGCACGATCCGCGCGATCGCCTGCTGCTGGGCTATGCCCTGGCCAAGGAGCTTGACGATCTTGGCGAGCACGACGCCGCGTTCACCGCGCTGGCTGCTGCCAATGCGGAGCATCGTGCCCGGCTGCCCTATCGTTTTGCCAGCGATGCCGCCAATTTCGACGCGATCGAGGCGGCCTGGCCGGCATTGTCCCGCACCCCGGTGGCTGATGCGCCGACAGAGGCGCCGATCTTTGTCATCGGCATGCCGCGCACCGGCACCACGCTGGTCGACCGCATCCTGTCTTCGCATCCTGCGGTGGAAAGCGCCGGCGAACTGCAGGCCATGCCGCTGGCGGTGAAGCACGCCGCCGGCACGCGCACGCGCACCGTGCTCGATCCCGAAACCATCGCCGCGCTGCGCGGGGCCGATCTGGGCGCCATCGGCCATGATTATCTTGTCCGCGCGCGCCATCACCGACGCGACACGACGCGGCGCTTTGTCGACAAATTTCCCGGAAATTTTCATTATGCCGGAATAGTGGCCCGCGCGTTGCCCAACGCGCGCATCATATGCCTGCGCCGCCATCCGATGGACACGGTGCTGAGCAACTTCCGCAACCTGTTTGCGATCACCTCGCGCTATTACGACTACAGCTATGACCTGATGGACATCGCCCGCTATTACGTGCGCTTCCACCGGCTGATGCGCTTCTGGCAAGAGGCCATGCCGGGCCGCATCCTGGAGGTATCCTACGAGGATCTGGTGGCAGACCAGGAAGGCGTGACGCGCCGCATGCTCGATCATGCCGGCTTGCCCTGGGAAGCGGCCTGCCTTGATTTTCACCGCAACCAGGCCCCGGTTTCCACGCCCAGCGCCGCGCAAGTGCGCCGCCCGATCTATCGCGATGCCCTGGCGCGGTGGAAACGGCACGAGGATGCGCTGGGCGAGGTGGCGGCGTTCTTTGCCGCGCAGGGCATCGCCATAGACTGACCGCGATCAGCCGTAGCAGGCGATGCGGGCGCGGCGCAAAATCTTGTCTTCCAATGAATAATAGAGCCAGATCGCATCGGGCATGACAAGGCACGATGCCGCAAAGGCAATGTCGGTGGCGTCTCGGCTGCGTGCGGGTGGCGGCAACAGGATCGGCTCGATGCCGCGCCCGGTAACGCGCGAAAAATCGGGCGAGAAGCTGATCCAGCCAATCCGCCAGCGCGCATCGGCGGTGGCGCCGTTGTAGAACATCACCGGATCCTGGCCATCGCGCTGAACGATCGGCCCGGTCGAAAGGTGCCAATTGTCCCAGCTATCTTCCCGCACGGTGAATGGATCGTCGATCACTGTCCACGGCCCTTCCAGCGATGGCCCGGCAGCCAGGCCGATGCGCGAGGCGTTGTCCCTGGCATATTCGTAAAACAAGCGAAACGTGCCGTCGGGCGCCCGCGCCACGGTGGCTTCCTTGATATTGCCTTCGCCCTCGGGCGCCTTGAGCAGCACGCGATGCTCGCGCAGGTCGGTCAACGAGGGCCCTTGCGCCACCAGCAGTGATCCTTGCGCGCGCTTGGCGTCCACGCCGGTGTAGAAGATGGTATAGTGGCCGTCTTCGCCATGGACGACGGTGGGATCTTCGCAGCCGCCGGCATCATCGGGATGCGGGCCGGGCGTGATGGCCGGGGCATGGCGCATGGTGAAACAACGGCCATCGGATGAATCGCCCGCCCAGATCACACCCGTTGGATCGTTTGCAAGCAAGGGGTTGGGTAGCACTCTTACCAGAAGAAGGTAACTGTCGCCCTCGGTCCAGACGAATGGGCTCATCAGGTCGTCATGCGCGAGGCGGCCTTCCGGCCCGGCGATATCGAGCGTCACCTCCTGAAGTTCTTCCACCACATAGGCAACCATGGCTCAGGCTCCTTGCGCAACGGTGAGCGACAGCGCGCCGTCGATGGTGACGGTGGTGCCGGTGATGTAATCGGCCTGCGGCGAGAGCAGGAACAGCACAAGATCGGCCACTTCCTCTGGCGTGCCGGCGCGGCCCCAGGGAATGGCCGCCTGCTTGCGCCGCAATTCATCCGGGTGATCCAACGCGGACTGGTTCATCGGCGTGAGTATCATGCCCGGCGCCACGCCGTTGACCGCGATGGCCTTGGGCGCGAGTTCGAGCGCGAGAGTTCTGGTCAGTTGCGCCAACCCGCCTTTGGCCGCGTCATAATCCACCCCGCCGGGACGCGGCGCGTTTTCATGGATCGACGAGATGTTGACGATGCGGCCGCCATGTAGCGTGGCTGCCGATGCCAGGCCGCGCACCAGGCGCCGGCAGGTCAGGAACGGGCCATAGAGATCGGCGCGGATCAAGCGATCGAACTGGGCCAGCGCCATATCCTCGATCATCACCCCGGTCATGTTGAGGCCGGCGGAATTGACCAGCAGGTTGACCGGGCCAAAGCGGCGCTCGGCCAGATCGAACAGGCGTTCCACCGCGTCTTCCTGCCCAACGTCGGCAGCGATCGCGGCCGCCTGCCCGCCGCCCTCGGCAATGGCGCCCACCACCGCATCGGCGGCATCGGCATCCTTGAAATAGGTCAGCACCACCGGCACGCCGGTCTTGCCCAGCTTGAGCGCGGTGGCCCGGCCAATACCGGATTCCCCTCCGGTCACGATGGCGACGGAGGCGGGGCGAAAAGACGGGGTGGGGGAGGTCATGCGCCAGATAACGCTGCAAAACATGTTCGGTGCCGGGCGATCGCGCTGCCCCGCCGACAGCGCGCGCAATCGTGCGATGGCCGTCATACCACGGCAACATTTGCCGCCTAATCGCCGCCTTTTCCATGGGGGGGTGGCGATGCATTGCCTGGTGGTGGAAGACGATCCGGTGATCGCCGCGCACGTGCTCGACGGCTTGCGCGCCGCCGGGCGATCGGCCGATCACGCCGCCACCGGGCGGGCTGCGCTCGAGCGCTTGTCACGCGGCCGCTATGACGCCGTGGTGCTCGATCGCATGCTGCCCGATCTGGGCGGGCTGGAGGTG
>NZ_APCQ01000749.1:0-18754 GCF_000410615.1 Novosphingobium sp. B-7
CGCAGCGCGGCCCAGCGCCGTCGGCGCGCCTCGGGCGCCAGGTGATAATGGCGGAACACCAGCGCGCTGCCGCGCGGCAGGCGCGCCAGGGCGCGGGCCAGTACGGCATCGTTGCGCGCATCGCTGAGCAGGACCAATCGCGGCACGGGGTAGCGCTTTGCCATGACGACGCTATAGCACCGCGCCATGACCGGACCAGTGCATACCCCGCTTGACGACATTCGCGCCCGCATCGCCCAGGCCGCGCGCATTGCCCGCCGCGCCCCTGCCGACGTGACGCTGGTGGCCGTATCGAAAACCCACCCGGCCGAGGCGATCCGCCCGCTGATCGCCGCCGGGCAAACCGTGTTCGGTGAAAACCGCGTGCAGGAAGCCCAGGCCAAGTGGGCGCCGCTGCGCGACGAACAGGCCGGGCTGGAATTGCACCTGGTCGGCCAGCTGCAATCGAACAAGGCCGACGAGGCCGTGGCGCTGTTCGATTGCATCCATTCGCTCGATCGCCCCTCACTGCTGACCGCGCTCGCTCGCGCAATGGACAAGACCGGGCGCCGCGTGCCGCTGTTCGTGCAGGTCAACATCGGCGCAGAAGAGCAGAAGGGTGGCTGCGCCATTGCCGACCTGCCCGCACTGCTGACCGAAGCGCGCGCGGCGGAGCTGCCGGTGATCGGGCTGATGTGCGTGCCCCCGGCAGGGATCGAGGCCGCGCCGTTCTTTGCGCTGCTCGACAAGCTGGCCGCCGACCATGGCCTGGCCGGCCGATCGATGGGCATGAGCGACGACTTTGAGACCGCGATCCAGCTGGGCGCCACGCATGTGCGCGTCGGCTCTGCCCTGTTTGGCGCGCGCGCCTGATCATCGTTAGCGGCCTGCGCCACCCGTCATAGGCATTCATGCGCAGGCGCGCGTTCAGCCTGCTCCACCTGCCCCGCCCCTAAGAATGGCCGTGCCCGGCATCCCCGGGACGGTGCAGGTTTCGGAACGGGAGCTTTCTGAGCGTGGTGGACGAGCAAGCGCCATTCCTGCGTCGGCTGCGCCTGCCGGAATGGCGCGGCACCACGCGGCAGCGCCTGGGCCTGATGTATAATGGCGCGATCGCGCTGCAGCTGCTGTCCATCGCCCTGGTGGCGGTGCACGAAATGCTCGATCGCTGGCAGCCTGGCGGCAACGACATGCTGCTGGTCATGGCGCTGGGCTTGCAGGTGGCCGTGGCCACGTCACTGCTGGGCTTTCGCACGATCCTGATCACCCATCACAACCACGAACAGCACATGCGCGCGGATTCAGAGGCAGCGCGGCGGCGCACCGCCGAACTCTTTGCCATGACCGACATGTTGCAGGCCGCCGAAACCAACGAGGAAGCCGGCGCCGTCCTGATGGTCACCGCGCGGCGCCTGCTGGGCGGGCACGGCGCGGCGCTCTATGTGCTCAACAATTCACGCGATCGGCTGGACCTGGCGCGCCAGTGGGACTTGCCGGATGGCTATGTCGCACCCGATTCGTTGGCGCCAAGTCACTGCTGGGCGTTGAAGCGCGGCAAGGCGCACGTGAATGCGCCGGTCGAAGGCGGGCTGTGCTGCTCGCACCATGGCGGCGACAATGCCGTGCTGGAAATTCCGATGATGGCCGGTGGCCAGGTACAGGGTCTTCTGGTGCTGGCGCGCAGCGATGCGCCAGTGGCGCTGGCGGGGGGCGAGGAATTGGCCAACTTGCGCCATCTCGGCACGGCGCTGGCGGATTCGATGTCGCTGGCTTTGTCCAACATCGCGCTGCGCGATCGGCTGCGCACCCAGTCGCTGCGCGATTCGCTGACTGGCCTCTATAACCGGCGCTATATGGAAGACACGCTGGAGCGCCTGATTGCGCTGTCGCAGCGATCGGGCAATCCCACCGCAGTGATCATGATCGATCTGGATAACTTCAAGGAACTCAACGACAGCTATGGCCATGCCAAGGGCGATGCGGTGCTGCGCGACGTGGCAGCGCAGATCGTTGGCGCGCTGCGCCCCACAGACGTGGTCTGCCGCTATGGCGGGGAAGAGATCATCGCCATCCTGCCCGATTGCGCGCTGGCCGATGCCGTGGCCAAGGCCGAGCAGATCCGCCTGCGCGTGCTGGGCGTGACCGATATCCAGGGCTGCCCGGTCAGCGCCTCGCTGGGCGTGGCGGCCATGCCGGAAACATCGGTCAGGGGCGAGGAACTGATCCCCGATGCCGATGCCTCGCTCTATCTGGCCAAGGCATCGGGCAAGAACTGCGTGTTCGCGGCCGAGCGCGTCACCTCGGGCCTGACAGTGGCCCGGGTGACGGACAAGACCTGAACGCGCCAGGTCTTGTCAGGGCTGCTCAGTCGGCCTGGTGCTGCTTGAGTTCGTCGCCGGTGAGGGTGACGACATGCAGCAGGTTGGTGGCCCCCGGCGTGCCGAACGGCACCCCGGCCAGCGCCACCAGCTTGGATCCGGCGGTGCCGAAATCGTGGCGCAGGGCCATGCGCTTGCCCTTGGCGATCATTTCCTCAAAGCTGCCGATGTCCTTGGTGGCAACGGCGTGGGCGCCCCACAGCAGGCCGACCTTGCGCGCGGTCTTCTGGCTGGGCGTGAGCACCAGCATCGGCACGCCCGGCCGTTCACGCGCCACGCGGCGGGCGGTGGAGCCCGAACCGGTGAACACGATGATCCCCGAGATCGGCAGGGTTTCAGCGATCGAGGCGCAGGCCTGGGCCAGCGCGTCAGCCGTGGTGGGATCGGGCAGCGTTTCGATGAAGTGGACGCGGGCGGCATAGCCGGGATCGCTTTCCACCTGCACGGCGATGCGGTTCATGATGCTGACCGCTTCTTCCGGCCAGGCGCCGGCGGCGGTTTCGGCCGACAGCATGACCGCGTCGGCGCCGTCATAGACCGCGTTGGCCACGTCCGACACTTCGGCGCGGGTAGGCGTCGGCGCCTCGATCATCGATTCGAGCATCTGCGTGGCCACGACCACCGGCTTGCCCTGGCGGCGCGCGCTTTCAACGATGCGCTTTTGCAGCGGCGGCACTTCTTCGGGGTTGAGCTCGACGCCCAGGTCACCACGGGCGACCATGATGCCGTCGGACAGTTCGATGATTTCTTCCAGGCGCGAGATCGCAGCCGGCTTCTCGATCTTGGCCATCAGCGAGCCATAGCCGCCCATCAGGCGGCGCGCCTCGGCCACGTCTTCGGGGCGCTGCACGAACGACAGGGCGATCCAGTCGGCGCCATGCTCCACGGCGAAGGCCAGGTCGCGACGGTCCTTTTCGGTGAGCGCGGGCACCGGCACCACCGCGTCGGGCACGTTGACGCCCTTGCGATCGGAAATCACGCCGCCCACTTCGGCCGAGCAGAGGATTTCGCTCTCGCTGGCGCGGATCACGCGCAGGCGCAGCTTGCCATCGTCGATCAGCAGGCGCTGGCCCTTTTGCAGGATGCCGAACAATTCGGGATGAGGCAGGCAGACGCGGTTTTCATCGCCCGGCTCGGGATTGCGATCGAGCGTGAAGTGGCCCGAATGGCGGATGACGGCGCGGCCTTCCTTGAACGTGCCGACGCGCAGCTTGGGCCCCTGAAGATCGCACAGCACGGTGATCGGGCGCTTTACCCGTTCTTCCAGCGCGCGGATATTGGCGATGGTTTCGGCGTGGATGGCGTGTTCGCCATGGCTCATGTTGACGCGAAAGGCATCGGCACCGGCCAGGAAAAGCTTTTCCAGCATTTCCGGGGAACGGCTGGCCGGCCCCACCGTTGCGAGGATCTTGACCTTGCGTTCGCGCTTGTCAGGCTGGCCCATGGTGCAAAAAACTCCTCTTCACTATCGAACCCGGCAGGCTTTCATTCGGCCTGCCCTATGGCCTATGCCGGGGCAAAACCCAAGGGATGATAACCATGGATACGAATGCTTCGACCGGCCAAACCACCCATTCTGGCGCTGATCCGCTCGATCAGCTCGATGATGCGGTGGCCGCGGCTGCCTTTCGCCACCTGGTGCGCCATTTGCGCCACCGCCACGATGCCCAGAACATCGATCTGATGGGCCTGGCAGGCTTTTGCCGCAATTGCCTGGCCGACTGGATCATCGAGGCCGGCGCCCCGCTGGACAAGGCCGCCGCCCGCGAGGCGATCCACGGCCTGCCCGCCGATGAATGGAAGGCCCGCTACCAGACGCCGGCCACGCCCGAACAACTGGCACGGATGGACGAGAGCATGAAGCGCAACCCGCGCTGACACCGGCCAGAACCCGGACACAACCCGGCTTGCGCGCGACAGCGGCGCAATCTTTCCACAGGATCGGCTTTGCCAGCGTGGGCGTGGGCGGCTATTTGCCCGCGGCTGAAGGCCGCAACGGCCGCCCACACAGAGATTCGGAGCTTATCCCATGGCCGACGCCGCCGACGACCGCCTGCGCCTCTTGATCGAGCGCATCGAACGCCTGGAAGAAGAAAAGAAGGGCATCGGCGACGACATCAAGGATGTCTACAGCGAAGCCAAGTCGGCCGGCTATGACGCCAAGATCATGCGCCAGATCGTCCGCCTGCGGAAGATGAAGCCCGACGATCGCCGCGAAATGGAAGCGATTCTCGACGTTTACAAGAACGCCCTGGGCATCGACTGAGCACCAGGGACTGAGCCACGCGGCGCTTGGCCGCCCCGCTCACTGCACCAGGAATGCCACGGTTACCGCCGCCAGATTGCCCAGCGCGTGGGCAAGCATGGCGGCGGGCAGGCTGATCCGCACACGGATGAAGCCGAACACCAGCCCGGCCCACAGCTGCGGCAGCACCATCGGCACCAGCGCCAGCGTGATGCGCGGATAGTTGCTGAGGTGAAACAGCGCGAAGACCACCGCGTGCAGCATGAACAGCACCGGAAACGCCGCGACGAACCACGCCGGGGTTTCCCGCCGACGCAGCACGAACCAGCCCAGCGCCGCACCCAGCACGCCCAGCAGCAACAGCAGCAGCGCCACCGGGTGGGCCGCGCCATCGCGCACCGTCCATAGCGCGGCAGCCGCCACAACCAGCCCCGCGATCAGCGCGAGTGCGCGCGGCCGGCCCGATAGCCAGCCCCGGAACACGCATTCCTCGGCCACCGGCGCGAGCAGCGTGACAGCAGGCAGCAGCAGGGCGGGCGGCACTTTGCCAAAGGCGTCGGGTGAAGGCAGGCCCATGACCCGCTGCCACATGTGCAGAACCAGCGCGAGCACCAGCAGCCCGGCCAGATAGAGCCCGGTTGCCCCGCGCCACAGCGCCCAGCTTTCCGCGCTGCCCAGCCCCATCGGGCGCGTCCAGCGTGGATGACGCAGGAAGTGGGCCAGGGATTGCGCAGCGGGCAGGGACAGGCGGACCATGGCAAGGGCCATACCGCGCCAGCGGTTAACGCCGCGTTTGCCGATCTGCTCCGGTTGCTGGGCCGCCCCGTTGTTGGCCAGGCGCGCATTGCCGTTTTGCGCCGGTTGGTCTAGGGGCCGTGGCAAACCCCAAGTTCCCACCATCAGCCGCAAGAAGCAGATCCATGGCAGGCCATTCCAAATTCAAGAACATCATGCATCGCAAGGGCGCGCAGGACAAGAAGCGCTCGGCCATGTTCTCCAAGCTCTCCCGCGAAATCACCGTCGCGGCCAAGATGGGCATGCCCGACCCGGACATGAACCCGCGCCTGCGCGCCGCGATCAACGCCGCCAAGGCGCAGTCGATGCCCAAGGACAACATCCAGCGCGCCATCGACAAGGCGAGCAAGGGCGATGGCGAGAACTATGAAGAAGTGCGCTACGAAGGCTATGGCCCGGGCGGCGTGGCGATCATCGTCGAAGCGCTGACCGACAACCGCAACCGCACCGCCACCAACGTGCGCACCGCCTTTGCCAAGAACGGCGGCAACCTGGGCGCTTCGGGCGCGGTCAGCCATGGCTTTGAGCGCCTGGGCCTGATCGAATATCCCGCCAGCGTGGGCGACGAGGAAAAGGTGCTGGAAGCGGCCATCGAAGCCGGCGCCGACGACGTGGAATCGGACGACGATACGCATCAGATCTGGACCGCGATCGACAACCTCCACCCCGTCAGCCGCGAGCTGGAAAAGGCGCTGGGCGAAGCCGAAGCGGTGAAGCTGGCGTGGAAGCCCAGCCTCAAGACCACGGTTTCGGCCGATGACGCCGCCACCCTGCTCAAGCTGATCGACGTGCTGGACGACGACGACGACGTGCAGACCGTGTGGGGCAACTATGAAATCCCCGACGACGTGATGGAAAAGCTGGGCTGATCAGGCCCGTGGCTGCGCGCGCTGGCGATCGATCCTCCCCCTCGCAGAGGGGGAGGTGGCGGCCGTCAGGCCCTCAGAGGGGGCTCCCCCTCCACCACGCGCTGCGCGTGCGGCCCCCCTCCCCCGCGATGCGGGAGAGGATCTTGCAGTCATGATCATCCTGGGCATCGATCCCGGCCTCACCTGCACCGGCTGGGGCGTGGTGGCCAAGTCTGGCAGCCGGCTCAGCCACGTTGCCAATGGCCAGATTCGCACCGATGCCAAGGCCACCATGGCGCAGCGCCTGGTGGAACTGGATGCAGCGCTGACCGACGTGATCCTCACCCACCGCCCCGACGAAGGCGCGGTGGAAGAGGTCTTCGTCAACGTGAACCCGCAATCCACGCTCAAGCTGGGCCAGGCACGCGGCGTTGCCATGCTCAGCCTGGCGCGCTCGGGCATGCATGTGGCGGAATATCCCACCAAGGTGATCAAGAAGGCGCTGGTCGGCACCGGCGGCGCCGAAAAACAGCAGATCCAGCATATGCTCAAGATCCTGCTGCCTGGCGTGAAGCTGGCCGGCGAGGACGCCTCTGACGCGCTGGCCGTGGCGATCACCCATGCCAACATGCTGGGCAGCCACCGCTGATCCCGAACGGGCACGGGAACGCCCGCGCCCGCCCGGCGTAGCGTTCTTCATGAACATCGCCGCCACCGACGAAGCCTGGATGGCCCGCGCCATCGCCCTTGCCATCCGCGAAAAGGGCGATGACCCGGCCAATACGCCGATTGCCGCCCTGGTCGTGCGCGATGGCAGCCTGGTGGCTGGCGCGGTCAACCGCACGGTGGAACGGTGCGATGCCACCGCCCATGCCGAAGTGGAAGCGCTGCGCGCGGCGGGCCAGGCAGTGGGCGACATGAAGATCGACGGCGCCACGCTCTATACCACGCTGCAGCCCTGCGGCATGTGCACGATGGCGGCGATCTGGGCTGGGATCACCCGCATCGTCTATGGCGCCGGACGCGATCAGGTGCACGAGATGTATTTCGAGGACCGCCACCTTTCGACGGTCGATTACATCCGCGATGCCTTCAAGGACGACCTGTCGCTCGAAGGGGGCGTGGCTGCGCACGATTGCGCCAAGCTCTATTACGGCCCCGACGATGTCGTGCCCGAGGATCAACAGGCCAATACCTGAACCCCGGTTGCGCGCGGGAAAGTTCCCTGCCATAGGGAACAAACCATGATCGCCAAATTGACCGGCATGCTTGACGACACCGGCCCGGATTGGGCGATCATCGACGTGAACGGCGTCGGTTACCTGGTGCAATGTTCCGCCAAGACGCTCACGCACCTGGGCGTGCGCGGCGACAAGGTGGTGGTGCACACCGAAATGCAGGTGAGCGAAACCGACCAGCGCCTGATCGGCTTTGCCAGCGCGGGCGAACGCGCGTGGTTCCGCCTGCTCACCGCCGTGCAGGGGGTGGGATCGAAAGTGGCCCTGGCCATTCTCTCGGCCCTGTCCGTGGACGAATTGCAGCGCGCCTGCGCCGGTGGCGATGCTGCCATGGTAGCGCGCGCCAACGGGGTGGGGCCAAAGCTTGCCAGCCGCATCGTCAACGAACTCAAGGACAAGGCCGGGGGCCTTGCCGGCATGACTGGCGGCTTGGGCGTTGCGGCAGAGGCAGATGTTGCGCTGCCGGCCGGCTCGGCCAGCGCCGACGCGATCTCGGCCCTGCAGAACCTGGGCTTCAAGCCCGCCGTGGCAGCCAGCGCCGTGGCCTTTGCGATCAAGGATCTGGGCGAAGACGCCCGCCTCAACGACCTGGTGCGCGTGGCGCTCAAACGGGCGACGGGGTGATGGCCGTTACGGCGGGAAAGGCGGCATGCTGGACCCCGGATCAAGTCCGGGGTGACGGGGATTTTGAAGTCAAACGTTGCCTGCAGAACGGTCGTCACCCTGAACTTGTTTCAGGGTCCAGGGTGAGGCTTGCCCTGCCCCAACGGCGGAAAACCGAGGTCGATAGCAAGATCGCGCCAATCGGGATTGGCCGCATGGACCAGATTGAGCTTCCAGTCACGGCGCCAGTTCTTGAGTTGCTTTTCGCGGACGATCGCCTGCTCCATATCGGCGAAGATCTCGAAGTGGACCAGGCGGTAGACACCATAGCGCGCGGTGAAGCCGCCGGTGATGCCTTCGCGGTGCTGCCACAACCGCTGCATCAAGGCCGACGTGACCCCGATGTACAAGGTGCCACGCACCCCGCTTGCGAGAATGTACACGCATGGTTGCCGTTCCCGTCGCATATCCCATCGTGGCCACGGGCAGATCAGTGGACAATGACCGTTGCTGCCGAATTGGCCGAAAGCCCTGATGCCGCATGACCGAAAACCCGCTGCTTTCCGCCCAGGCCCAGGCCGAAGACCTCGACGCTGCATTGCGGCCCAAGACGCTGGCCGAGTTCGTTGGCCAGGAGGCCGCGCGCGAAAATCTCAAGATCTTCATCGAGAGCGCCAAGCAGCGGCGCGAGGCGATGGACCATGTGCTGTTCTTTGGCCCGCCGGGCCTGGGCAAGACCACGCTGGCGCAGATCATCGCCCGCGAGCTGGGGGTGAATTTCCGCGCCACCTCTGGCCCGGTGATTGCCAAGTCGGGCGATCTGGCGGCGCTGCTGACCAACCTCGAATCGGGCGATGTGCTGTTCATCGACGAAATCCACCGCCTCAATCCCGTGGTCGAGGAAGTGCTCTATCCCGCGATGGAAGACCGCGCGCTGGATCTGATCATCGGTGAAGGGCCTTCGGCACGCTCGGTGCGGATCGATCTGCCGCCGTTCACCCTGATCGGCGCGACGACGCGGCAGGGCCTGTTGCAGACCCCACTGCGCGATCGCTTTGGCATTCCGGTGCGCCTGCAGTTCTATACCGTGGCCGAACTGGAACGCGTGGTGACGCGCGGCGCCACGCTGATGGGCGTGGGCATCGATAGCGAGGGCGCGCGCGAGATTGCCAAGCGTGCGCGGGGCACGCCGCGCGTGGCCGGGCGCCTGCTGCGCCGGGTGCGCGATTTTGCCCAGGTGATGGGCGATGGCACGATCACCCGCGCCCTGGCCGACCAGGCGCTGACCCGGCTGGAAGTCGATGCGCTGGGGCTCGACCTGCAGGATCGGCGCTATCTCATGATGATCGCCGATATCTACAAGGGCGGCCCGGTGGGGGTGGAAACGCTGGCCGCCGGCCTTTCGGAACCGCGCGACACGATCGAGGAAGTGATCGAGCCCTATCTGATCCAGCTGGGCCTGGTGGCCCGCACGGCGCGCGGTCGCTGCCTTAACGATCGGGCCTGGCAGCATCTGGGAATCACCCCGCCCACGGCGCAGATGCCGGGCGGCCTGCCCGGCACCCTGCCCGGCCTGTTTGCCCCCGACAGCGGCGAATAGGCAGGTTTGCCTGTCGGAATCGGCAACACCCGGGCCAGCAAAAGTTCCAGATTGGGACAGAGTTAACACACCGGCGCGAAAAGTGACGAAATATGGCCCGCTGCTGTGCCGATTTCAGGTTAACGCGATGGACGCTGCCGCTATGATCTGCGTTGTTCATCTGCGGGAAAGGCCGGCAGCCACCTGTTAAGTGGTTTCTGCTAGGCCGGCCCCGGGATTTAGCGAGAGCAACGATCATGTCGGTTAGGATGGCATTGGCAAAACTGGCGGCCTGCGCGGCAGGCGGCGCAGTTCTGGGCGGGGGCGCGGTGCACGTGTCCGAAGCGCCATCGACCGGCGAGATTCACCACACCAAGCCGATCAAGATCAAGCAGGCCAAGCCGCGCCGCGTGGTGCGCCGCGCCCCGCCGCACGTGGTGCACCGCCAGCGCAAGATCGTCACCACGGCCACCACCAAGGTGTGCGATCCGCCGCAGCAATATGCCATGGCACCGGTGCCCTATATGGCGCCCCTGCCGCCCCAGGCGCAGGGCGGCGGCGGTGGCGGCGTGCCGGTGGTGATCGGTGGCGGACCGGTGGGCGGCTTTGGCGGCGGGTTCTTCGGCGGCTTCTTTGGCGGCAGCGGCGGTGGCGGTGGCAACGTCGTGGTATCCTCCACCAGCACTGGCTCCACCTCTACCTCGGGCGGCTCCAGCTCGACGTCGGGCGGATCGACCTCCACCTCGGGTGGCTCGACCTCCACGTCGAGCGGCAACGTCTCCACCTCCAGTGGCAATGTCTCGACCTCGTCGGGCAGCGTATCGACGTCCTCGGGCAGCGTTTCCACCTCGAGCGGGAACGTGAGCACCTCGTCCGGCAATGTCTCGACCTCTTCCGGCAACGTCAGCACCTCGTCCGGCAACGTGTCGACCAGTTCCTCGACCTCGACCTCGTCGGGCAATGTCAGCACGTCGTCCTCGACGAGCAGCAGCACCTCCTCGTCGACGTCATCCTCCACCTCCTCGTCGACCTCCAGTTCGACGAGTTCCTCCAGCTCCACCAGTTCGTCCAGCTCCACCTCGTCTTCGTCCAGCGGATCGACGAGCAGCGGGACGACCACTGGCGGCACCGACGTGCCCGAACCTTCGATGGTTCTGCTGTTCGGCGCCGCAGCCGCCGCGCTGGTTGCACGCCAGCGCTGGGGCCGGAGCCGCAAGCCGGCTTGAAACCACGGTCAAGCCCGGTTCTGTCGGGCTCCACGGAAGGGGCGGTCTTCGGGGGGAGGCCGCCCCTTTTCGTGGGCTTAATGGCCCCTCCACCACCGCTTCGCGGTGGTCCCCCTCCCCATCAAAGATGGGAAGGATCTTGGTTATCCTCCCTGCCGCAGGCGCGGAGGGGGACCGCCGGCATAGCCGGTGGTGGAGGGGCATTTCCGCCTCCGCACCAACGAAAAAGGGCGGCCCCGGTGGGAGCCGCCCTTCTTGCATTCCGGCGTGATGCCGGCGGCGATCAGGCCGCCAGCTTGCGCAGCACGTAGTGCAGGATGCCGCCGTTCTTGAAGTATTCCAGCTCGTTGGCGGTATCGATGCGGCACAGCGCATCGAACGTGAACGTGCTGCCATCGGGGCGCGTGACCTTGACGGTCACGGTCTGGCGCGGCTGGAGATCGGCGACGCCTTCGATGGTGAAGGCATCGTCGCCGGTCAGGCCCAGGCTCTGGCGGGTCTGGCCATCGAGGAACTGCAGCGGCAGCACGCCCATGCCGACGAGGTTCGAGCGGTGGATACGCTCGAAGCTTTCGACGATCACGGCGCGCACGCCGAGCAGGTTGGTGCCTTTGGCCGCCCAATCGCGCGAGGAGCCGGTGCCGTATTCCTTGCCGGCGATGACCACCATCGGCGTGCCATCGGCCTTGTACTTCTGCGCCACGTCATAGACCGCGCCCACTTCGTCGCCATAGCGCGAGAAGCCGCCTTCGGTGCCGGGGACCATTTCGTTCTTGATGCGGATGTTGGCAAAGGTGCCGCGCATCATCACTTCGTGATGGCCACGGCGCGCGCCGTAGGAGTTGAAGTCAGCCTTGGCGACCTGGTGATCCTGCAGCCACTTGCCCGCCGGGCTATCGGCCTTGATCGAGCCGGCCGGCGAGATGTGGTCGGTGGTGATCGAATCGCCCAGGATCAGCAGCGGCTTGGCGCCGACGATGTCGGACACCGGGGCAGGCGTCATGGTCATGCCTTCGAAGTACGGCGGGTTGGCGACATAGGTCGACCCGGCGCGCCACGAGTAGGTTTCCGAACCCGTCACGTTGATCGCCTGCCAGTGCTTGTCGCCCTTGTAGACGTCGGCATAGCGGGCCTGGAACATCGCGCGGTTCATCGCGCCCGACATGACCGAGTGAACCTCGGCGTTGGTCGGCCAGATGTCCTTGAGATAGACAGCGGCGCCGTCCTTGCTCGTGCCGATCGGGGTGGTGGTGAAGTCTTCGACCACCGTACCCTTGAGCGCATAGGCGACAACCAGCGGCGGCGAGGCCAGGAAGTTGGCGCGCACGTCAGGGCTGACGCGGCCTTCGAAGTTGCGGTTGCCCGAAATCACCGAGGCGGCGACGATGCCGTTCTCGTTGATCGCCTTGCTGATCGGCTCGGCCAGCGGGCCGGAGTTGCCGATGCAGGTGGTGCAGCCATAACCGACCAGGTTGAAGCCGATATTGTCGAGGTGCGACTGGAGACCGGCCTTGATCAGGTAGTCGGTCACCACCTGCGAGCCCGGTGCCAGCGAGGTCTTGACCCAGGGCTTGGGCTTGAGGCCCAGCTCGTCGGCCTTCTTGGCTACCAGGCCGGCCGCGATCAGCACGCCGGGGTTCGACGTGTTGGTGCAGCTGGTGATGGCGGCGATCACCACGTCACCGTCACCGATGTCATGGTCCTTGCCTTCGACGGCCACGCGCGACTGGGTCTTCTTGTAGACGTCGCCCAGGTCCTGGTTGAACACGTCGTCCACCTGCGGCAGCTCGACCTTGTCCTGCGGGCGCTTGGGGCCGGCGAGCGAAGGCACGACCGTCGACAGGTCGAGTTCGAGCGTGGAGGTGAACACCGGCTCGACCGAAGGATCGATCCAGAAGCCCTGCTCCTTGGCATAGGCTTCAACCAGCGCGATCTGGTCTTCATCGCGGCCGGTCAGGCGCATGTAGTCCAGCGTCTTTTCATCGATGCCGAAGAAGCCGCAGGTGGCGCCATATTCCGGCGCCATGTTGGCCAGCGTGGCGCGATCGGCCAGCGTGAGGCCAGCCAGGCCGGGGCCGAAGTATTCGACGAAGCGGCCCACCACGCCATGCTTGCGCAGCATGTTGGTGGCGGTCAGCACGAGGTCGGTGGCGGTCACGCCTTCCTGCAGCTGGCCGGTGAACTTGAAGCCCACCACTTCGGGGATGAGCATCGAGACCGGCTGGCCGAGCATGGCCGCTTCGGCTTCGATGCCGCCCACGCCCCAGCCCAGCACGCCCAGGCCATTGACCATGGTGGTGTGGCTGTCGGTGCCGACGCAGGTGTCGGGATAGGCGACCAGGTTGCCGTCCTGGTCTTCGCTGGTCCACACCGTCTGGGCGATGTGCTCCAGGTTGACCTGGTGGCAGATGCCGGTGCCCGGGGGCACGGCGTGGAAGTTGGAAAGCGACTTGGAACCCCACTTGAGGAAGTCGTAGCGCTCGCCATTGCGATAGTATTCGATCTCGACGTTCTGTTCGAACGCCTTGGGGTGGCCGAATTCATCGACCATGACCGAGTGATCGATCACCAGGTGCACGGGCACCAGCGGGTTGATCTTGCTGGTGTCACCGCCAAGCTTGGCGATGGCGTCGCGCATCGCGGCCAGATCGACCACGCAGGGCACGCCGGTGAAATCCTGCAGCAGCACGCGCGCCGGGCGGTACTGGATTTCCGCGCTGCTCGACGGGTTGTGCTGCCAATCGACCAGGGCCTTCACATCGTCGGCCGAAACGGTGAAGCCACCGTCCTCGAAGCGGAGAAGGTTTTCCAGCAGCACCTTCATCGAGAAGGGCAACCGCGAGACATCGCCGAACTTTTCGGCGGCCTTCTTGAGGGAGTAGTAGGCGACGTTCTTGCCGCCGACGGTAAGCGTGCTGCGCGTGCCGAGCGAGTCCTGTCCGACCTGGGTCATGGCTAAGCGAAATCCTCCTGCCGTTTGCGAGGGACCGCGGGCGCGAAGGCCGCTACCTTTTCCGGGGGCAAAGCCCATGTCCGGGGGCAACGAAAGCCAGCGGGCCTCTCGTGAACGGCGCCGCGATGCGCTGTCAGGACCGACTCGTCAAGGGCGGGAAATGGCTAAATTTGCGGGATTTGCCTTATTGCGACGCAATAGCAGAAGTATTGTCTCGCGTGGGGTGCAGTTCGTCGATTTGGGGTGTGGGTGCCGACGCGGCGATCGGACCAACAACAGAATACTGTGCTTTGGAGCGGGTAGTTGGAGTCGATGGACTGGCGACCTCTATGGTCAACCATCTCCGTCGCGGCATTTGCGTACTGCTATCTACCGGTTTCAAATGCGTCGCTTAGGGTCAAAGTTGCCATGCAGGACGATTCCCTCGAGCATCGGCTCAGGGTGTATTGGCTTCTCGCGTCGGAGCGAACAAACCTCCTTGATCCGATCTGTGCGCGTTGACTCAGGATACCAACGCTCGAACCCCAGAATAGGCACAGAACGACCATACCAGGTCTTGCCCTTCCCTTCGTCCGTGGTCTGCAAAACGATGTCCGAAACCCCGAGTGCGTCACGTGCGAAAACGCACGACATCATAACAATGGCATCTGGAGTAGCTATGGACCGGTTTGGGGCGCCAGGTTGCGGATTTGTAGATTTTGCTCCTCGCAATTCACCAACCGCGATCAGCACGTTCGGGTTTGGCTCGATTGGGATACAAGCAGATCCCATATCCTCAAAAAAGTCCCGCACTGATCCGAATTCACTGCCAGTGAAGTGGTCCTGTTTGAACTCGGCGAGGGATATCGTGGAGTAGTAAATCTGCCGTTTGCCAGCCTTGGCCTCTGCCACAAAGCGGGTGATATCCTGGAAGTGATCGGCGCCAACGTCCCGCGTGATATATCGGATGAACGTGCATGAATCCCAAAACAGGTTTTTTCCGATCATGCGTCGCCATCCCAACTATCAATAGCAAAGGGGCGGAATGACCCCACCCAACGAGCCAGGTCGCCATTGGGTTTTACAGGCTCAATCGAGTTAACTTCGACGCGGATTGGGAGCGGTGACGCGGATGCATAGATGCATTTCCCATAGACGCGAACCCGGTGGTTAAGCGCCGCACCGAGATCGTCAATATCCTCCCGGCGACATACGCAATCGATCTCCTTACCGCCCGCACTTAGGGTTAGCTTTACCTGTGGGACCGCACCACGCACATCGACGTAATCTAGCATCCCATCAAAGGAGCCGTATGCGACTCCCTCATACCAAGGCCCCTTCGTGCTTTTCTTTGCCGCCAGCGCACGCCGACGAAGGAAGTCATCAACTCGGATGACCTCGTTTCCTGTTCTTATTTCTGCGAACCCAAACCGGGATTCAGCGCCGCCGGTTAGACTGCTTATACGCTTAACTACGGGAGCCAACCGGGCGATCTTGGCAGCATCATGGACCTTAACACAATCCACTGCCTCGCTGAAAGTAGGGATCGCCGACACGCCAGCATTTTCAAATTCCCGTGGGATTTCAGAAAGGATGGCTGTGGGTTCGGACATGTGCATATTGGAAAGCACATAGTCATGGACCGCGTCGCCATTGGCTATAGTGTCAGCGGCCTCAAGCGCATTAATGAGCTGCGTAAGCTTGGTTGCAAAAAGACGACCAGGGACGCGACCGTGATCCTCACGGGTCAGACCGTGCAGCTTTAGTTCTATTTGCCTTGGACCGATAGTATCCACATCCGTTTCCTCGCGCGGGAACGATAGCGTATCGAATTGGGATTGTGAATCCCTTACCTCTCATATGCATCAAAAGGTTGAACAGGAAAGAATTTTACGCTGCCCACAGCCAAGCAGTTCTCGCAATTTAGGAATTTCAGGGACAGAAGAATTCCAGGGGCAGCATACTTAATCGCCACCAAGGCTCCACATCTTTGCTCTAAGCAAAGGTGTAACGCACGCTACCAGATCCGCTTCACGGCGAAGCCATCGAACAGCGCCTCGTTCGATACCAACGTCATGTCCTCCACTTGGGCCTGGGCAATCAGCAAGCGATCGAACGGGTCTTTATGGGGGATGTTCATTTCCCCGGCGAGCGGGCGTGGCGAACGCTGATCGCCAGTTCGGCAAAACCTTGGCCGGCGACAATCGCCGCGAAATCCTGTGCCAGCAGGGCTGCGCCCGGCAGCTTGCCGATGCGGAACTTGGTGGCCACTTCCATGGCGGAGGCGGCGCTGACGGCGATGGTATTGGCCTCGTCGGCGATGGCTTCCTGGGCGCGGCGGCTCAGTGCCTCGTCACCGGCCGGCCACCAGATCAGTGCATGAGCATCGAGCAGCAGCCTCAAGCGAGGTTCCACCCGCCGAGTTCATCGTCCAGCAAAGGCTCGTCAAACCGCGCATCCAGGGCGATCTACCCCTTGAATGCGCCGAAGACGCGACGACCGCGCGGCTCGACCGGCACGAGGCGCACCACCGGCACATTGCCACGGGCTATCACCACCTCACCACCTGCAAGCGCTTCGGCGATCAGGCGGGACAGGTTGGTCTTGGCGTCGTGAACCGAGAACTGCGCCATTGGCGATCTCCTTAGCCATAAATATAGCTAAGTGCGCCTAGGGTCAGGACCCATTAAATTTCTTGCGCAGGCGGCGATTGGTTGATTCAAGGTCAGCGTTGAGGAGGCGCTGACCGTGGACGTACCGTTCGTGCTGAGTGAGGCGCAGATGCGCCGGATTGAGCCATTCTTTCCGCTGTCGCATGGGATTCCACGGGTGGACGACCGCCGGATTATCTCGGGCATCGTCTACGTCATCAAGCATGGCCTGATGTGGCGCGATGCCCCCAAGGGGTATGGCCCCCACAAGACGATTTACAACCGGTTCGTGCGTTGGAGCCGGCTTGGTGTGTTCAACCGCATCTTTGCCGAACTGGCCGGCGCTGCTGGCGAGCCGGACCGGATCATGATTGATGCAACGCACCTCAAGGCCCACCGCACGGCATCCAGTCTCCTAAAAGGGGGGCTCTTTCCCGATGTATCGGGCGCACCAAGGGCGGACTGAACTCGAAGCTGCATACAGTCTGCGATGGCCAGGGTCGGCCGATCGTCATGCTGCTCACCGAAGGGCAGATGAGCGATCACAAAGGCGCAGTTCTGCTGTTTTCACAACTGCCCCAGGCCAAGGAACTGCTGGCGGACAAAGGCTACGACAGCGACTGGTTCCGCCGCGCCCTTGCCAGCCGCGGCATCACCCCATGCATCCCGCCAACTGCCAATCGCAAGGTACAGCACGCCTACGACAAGCAGCTCTATCGCCAGCGCCACAAGATCGAGAACCTGTTCGCCCGCCTCAAGGACTGGAGACGCATCGCCACCCGTTACGACCGATGCGCCCACACCTTCATGTCGGCCATCACCATCGCAGCAACCTTCTGCTTCTGGCTCTAATCAATGAGTCCTGACCCTAGCCCAGCAAAGGCCACTCTTTCCGCACTGCCGCCGTGTCAGCGCAGCAGGCACCCTACATCGGCTCGGGATGCGGATCGCCGCGCCGCGCCGCCAGGATGCAGCCTGCCACGATCAGCGTAACGCCGGCCACCGTGCCACGCGTCACCGGTTCGCCAAAGGCGACATAGCCGGTGATCGCGGCCCAGATGAACGCGGTATATTCCAATGGGACCAGCACTTGTGCCTGGGCGCGAGCATAGGCCCAGGCCATCAACAGCATGGCGATCACCGACATGATCGCGCCGGCCACCACCAAGCCCCAGGCGAGCGGGGTGGGCCATGTCGTCCATGCCAGGGCGATGGGCGAAAGGGACGTGGCCGTCACCAGGCTTTGGTAAAAGGCGACTTCGACCGGGCTGGCCACTTGCGCCTGGCGGCGCTGGAGCACCAACGTCGTCGCATAGAGCACGGCAGAGGCCAGAATCTCGACCAGGCCGCGCCAGGCGCCCGGCCCGGGAGCCGCGCCCAGCTGATCCCTGGCGATGACAGCCACGCCCACCAGCGCCAGCAACGAGCCCATCACCGCGCGGTGGCTGACGCGTTCGCCCAGGGTCAGCGCGGCCAGATAGAGTGCGATCAGCGGCGCCAGGAATGACAGCGCCATGCCCTGCGCCAGCGGCATGCGCACCACGCCATCGAAGAACAGCACCCCCATGCCCGCCGTGACCACACCGCGCAGCACGTGAAGCCGCAAGATAGCCGGGGGCGGCAAACGCCCTTTCCGGTGCAGCAGCGTTTCCCGCAGCCAGAACGGTGCCACGACCACGGCGCTGGCCGTGCTGCGCCAGAACACCGCGACAAAGGCCCCCAGCATGAGCGAGGCACCTTTCATGGCGCCGTCCATCACGCTGAAAAAAACAAGGCCGATCAACGTGGCGATGATCGGCAGGAGCGGGCGCGGCGTATGCATGGGCGGCGCATAGCCGAGTGCCGGCAGATTGGCTATCATCGCGCCAATGCGTTTGGCGGAAACGATGAACCGTGTTTATCGTTTGGAAGGAAAAGCAGCCATGTGCATGCCTGATTCAGCTTGGCGAAAGCCTCGCTGCTTGATTGGCGGTGGGGCATGGGGCAGTAGATGAACCGTGCACCACGTGCGTGCAACCGAATGGCAACAGGGAATTTCGAACCGATGACCCCCCGCAAGACCTGGCCGCAGCGCCGCAACCGTGCGCGTCTTTTCGGCGCGACGACGCTGGCCATGGCGCCCCTGGTTGCCACGTCGCTGGTTGTTACGCCCCTGCTGGCGACGCCGGCCCTTGCCCGCACGCAGGACAGCAAGGGCCCGGTGGACCTGACCGCGCAGGCGCAGCAGCCGGCGCCCCCACCGGCCAAGGTACCGCCGGCCAAGCTGCCCCCGGCTCCCGC
>NZ_APCQ01000754.1:0-5758 GCF_000410615.1 Novosphingobium sp. B-7
TGCCGCCGCCCCCACCGCCACCGCCGCCGCCGTTATCGCCGCCTCCCGGCATGTCGCCCGCCGACGAAAGCGGTTGCCCGCCTCCCATGCCGGTTTGGCCGCCTTCACCACCGCTCCCACCAGCGGCAGCGAAGGCGGCCTTGATCGCGCTGGCTCCACCCGCAGCGTTCATCGCGCCAGCAGCGATCATAGCCCCACCCGTGGCCGCCGCCCCAGCGGCCATCCCGGCAGCACCCAGCGCGGCCCCTGCCCCAAAGGCTCCGATACCGCCCGCCGCGTGGATCGAGCCGCCGCTTATAACGCCCCCGACCATCGCGGGAACCTTGTTTACGAGCGCCAGAAGGACGACCGCGAAGACAAGCATGGTCCCTAAATCTTGGAGAGACGAACCCTCGCCCGTTGCGGCATAATATTGGTCAAGGAAGGTTTTGCCGACGCCGACGATAAGAACCATCGTCATCAGGGACGCGCCCACCGCGACCACCGTTTTGAAATAGTTCAGCGCAATATCGCTGGTCCACCGCGCGCCGCCGAAGCCCAAAAAGATAACCCCGGCATAGGCGAGGACATAGCCGGAGGCCAACAGCAGCAGCATATTCACGCCGACGAGAGCCAAAACAATCAGGATGCCCAGCGAAACCAAGATAGAAAGAGCGGAATCGACCGGAGTTAGGACGCTGGACGCTTCGACAGCTTGGCGGAAAATGTCGAAACCAATGTCCACAATACCCGATGGCGCGAGATTGTTAGGCAGGCCGGATGCCTGCGCACCCAACGAGCGCAGCCCTTCAATGATCGCCAAGCCGATCGCCGGGCCGTTGATGAGCAGCCACCAGAAGAAGCCGCAGAAGATGGCGAAGCGAATTGCTTCCGAAGCAAATTCGCCAAGATCGGCGCGGCGCAACGCCATTACCCCGAACGTCCAAATGAGGCTGACCGCCGCTAGTGTGCCGAATAGAATTGTCGCGTGCGTTGTGAAGACGCTCGCCCACGCCGCCGCCATGCTCTTATATTTGTTCAGAACATTATCGAGCATACCTTGCGATTGCGCATAGGCGGGAGTCGCGGCGAGCGTGAGCGCCACCCCCAAGGCGGACAGGTGTAGGCGAGCCAGAGCCTTCATAGTGCTATCCTCAATTCTGATAGGTTCCGATCGGCGTCGGCTTGGTTTCGTGCGCTAGTGCGCTGCCCGCTTCTTGGCACTCCGCGTCGGTTTCGACGCCGGATTTGCATCGGGCGACCTTCTCGCGGGCTTCGTCTAGGTGTTGAGAGTAATAGAGCATCGTTTTCGGTTCGGACTCGGACTTGCCGCAGGCCGCGAGAAGAAGTGTAGCGGTGCAGCAGGACGCGGCGATAAGTTGACGCAATTTCGGCATGGGCTTTCCTTAATTCTGATAGGTTCCGATCGGCGTCGGTTTGGTTTTCCGCATTGCGGCCGATGCCTCTGTTGCCGCAGCATCGCGATCGAGCTGATATTGCGATTGAGCCGTCAGCGCGGCGCTTTGCGCGAGCAGGACGCCGCGAATTTTCTGCAACTCACTGGCTTGTTGGGCCGCAAATTGATTGGCGTAGGACAGGGCTTGCATTTGCCCGCTCGCACCCGTGGCATTGGCCTGCAACTGGTCGAGGCGCTGGCCGTCAGACGCAAGCGTTGTCATGGCGCTGTTGATGCCGTTCATAGCGTCGGCATTTGCGGCCATCTGGCTTGTCGTGCGGGCGCGAGTAGCGGACAGAGCCGCCGCGCGCTGCGCCGCCGTGCAGTTCCCGAACGTGCAAGCATTGGTCTGATAGTAAGACGGATTTTTGAATTGATTCATGTAGGTGTTCACGTCGCCAGCTTGACGAGCGAACGAGCTGATTTGATTGACCTGCCCTTGGAGGCTGTCGATCGTTTGCGTAGCCTGCTGCCAGAGCTGGACCGGCGCGCCGACCGTGTTCTGAATCATATTTTGGTATTGCTGTAGCTGCGTCTGATACTGCTGGATTTGCTTCGCCACCGTGGCGACGTTTTGCAGCGCGGAAACGGTTGTCTGGCGGACGTTCGCAACGTCGATAACCGAGATTTGCGCATTGGCGGACGGGGCCGCCAGCGCGAGAGTGATCGCTAAAGAAATTTTAGCGGCTAAAATTCGAGACTTCATTTTGCTTGCTCCCTTTCATCTGGCGTCAATAATCGAATGAGCGGTAAGGCTTTGAAAATGTGAGGTCTTTCACGACGACCACATTGAAGCGGAAGCCGGGCCGGATAATCAGCGTGGGCGATATGTTCAGATTGCGCTCAATCATCATCGCCGTGGTCTGTCCGAGCTGCTGGCCGAGAGCTTGGCTAAGGGCTTGGCTGGCGGACATGGTGCCATTGGCGTTGAGGCCGGTTTGCGGCTGACTAAGGGTTACGCCAGCGGTCACACCAGACATGAGCAGAGCGGAGCCGAAGATACGGAACCAATGCGCGTTCACTTGGTCATGGAACCCGGCATAGCCCGCGCTGTCCGACCCCGGCATAGCGCCAAGGTCGATCGCCTTGCCGTCAGGAAAGATGATCCGTTGCCACGCGATGAGCGCGCGCGTCTGCCCAAAGACCGGGTTGGAATCATACGCGCCGACAAGGCGGGAGCCTTGCGGGATCAGGAGATAGCGGCCCGTCGCGGTATCGAACACGTTTTGGGAAACTTGCGCGACAATCTGCCCCGGTATTTGCGAGTTGATGCCGGAGATCAGCGTGCCGGGAATTACGAAGCCCGCGCGGAGCTGGTAGCGGGAGGGCGCTTCTACTTGGCTGTTCGAGGCCCAGCGATTGCCACCCGCATTGTTGGCGAACTGGCCATAGTTGGCAGGCGGGCGGGCATTGGCGGCACCCTGCCCGGCTCCGGCTCCTCCCCCGGCCACTTGGTTTGACAGGGCCGTAAGGGTGGCAATGTCGGAGGCCGAGGGCTGGCGGCCCTGCGCCATTGCAGCGGCCATTTGCTGTTGCAGGGCGACGAGCTGGGTTGCCGGATCAGCGCCGCCACTCATGCCGCCAGCGCCAGAGGATGCCCCATTGCGGCCGTCCTGCCATTTCAGGGCGGTAGGAGAGCGCACGGCGCTGCCAAATTGGGCAAGGCGTGCTTCGCGTATCGCTTCCATGCGTGCCCGGCGCAGATCGGCCGCCGTGGGGCCGTTGGGTTGCGCTGGCGAGGCGGTGACGGTTGGCGGCGCATTGGGATCGACCGGCGCGACCGGGATGCCATCGGCAGGCGGCAGCGGGGGCGCGTTCGCCATCACTTCCGCAGCACCGCTTGGAGCGGTCCCCGCAACCTTGTTCGCAACATCGGCCGAGCTTTGACCGACAGCCGGTTGAACCTTGGTCGCCGCATTGTCCGAGGAGCGATCAATCATAATCGACACCACGATGGCGATGAACAGCGCCACAATGCCGAGGACGATCAGCAGCGGCGCATTATTGACCCTGCGAACTCCCGTCACCAAGCGCCCGCTGTTCCCGTCCGCTGCACCGCCCGGCGAGGCTTCCGGCGACATGCTATCAGCATCAGACATAAACCTACCCCCTTACCCGGCCTTGACGACGCCACAGCGCGCGGCACGGATGCCCTTGCACTTGGCGCGCGCCGTCGCGCTGGATTGAAACTGTCCGAATTGGATGCCGTGAGAGCGTCCGTTTTGGACAAAGCGCGGCGTCACGCTCGCCCACGAAGGGCGAAGGCGCGCCGTCGCGCGCCAATAGGCGCGTGCTGCGCTTTCGGAGGAGAAGCCCGTCAGGCTGACAGACCACGTTCCGGCCTCTGTTCCATTGCCGCCGAAGCCGGGTTGCGTGCTGGCGACGGGCGACGGAACGGGAGGAGGTGCGGCAGGCGCTACGGGCCGGTTCGCCCGTTCGATCAGCTCCGGCGTTGCGCCGGTCAGATCGAGCGCCCACCCGGCAGACGGGTAGATACCCTTTTCATCCACGCCATAGATGCGGGAGAAAGTTTGCGCGCCGACCCGCAGCGTCACGCGGTAGGAATCGGCAATTGGCTGATCGACGTAATAGCGCAACGGCGTGGCCGCAGGATCGGGCTTCACGCCCTTGCCCGCCTCAATCACCGCATAGCCTGCTTGGCGCATCGAGGAGCGCAAGCCGTCACCATAGGCCCCGCCCCCGGTAGTCGGGATCAGCACCCGGCTAATCGCAGGCGGGTAGAGTTTCACCAGCTCCGCCACGGAATCGTCAACGAGGGCTTGGGCCTGATCGGGAGGAGCCGGAACGGCGAAGCTGTCCCGGTGCGAAACGCCCGCGCAGCTCGTAAGCAGGAAAGCCACTGATACAAAAATCGCACCGCGCACGATCAGCCCCCCCTTGTGATGGTGACGCGCTCTTGGCGCTTGCCGACACCGGAGATGAGGACCGCTTGGTCAAAAATCTGATCGACAATGTAGCGGCCATCTTGGAGCCGGTAATTGACGATGGAGGTATCAGCCGCCTTGGAGACGCTGCCCCCGGCCCGGACGATCAGCAGCGATGGCGCTTCCGTCTGCTCCATCGCGTGCGGCATTTCGATGATGGTTTTGACGCCATCATTGTAAACCCGGACGGGCTTCCAGCGTGCGCGGCCGTCAACGCTATAGTGGAAATCGAGATTGGAGAGATATTCGCTCCCTCCCCTGCCCGTCCCGCGCGCGCCATCGGGCACCGCCATCGTGTTTTCGGCGCGCGCCGTGTCCGATCGAGCGCGGAAAGCGGCCCATTTGGCTTGCGCTTCATCGGGATAGGTGAACGCCACCCGCGACATGAATTGCGTCCGGTGCGACACCAACCGGATATGGTAGGTGCGGCGATCGGTCGTCACGATCAGCGTTGTATTCAAGTTCGCATCGAGCGGCTTGATGATAAGATGCTGGGTTTCGTTCGGCCCGGAATTGGAAACGGCCGGTTCGATCAGCCAGCGGGCGCTATCGCCCACGTTGACCGAATTGATGTTCTCGCCCGGCTGCAACTGCACATCGCAGATTTGCAGCACAGCACAGACCACGGAGGGTTCGGAGGTGCCGAAGGCGAACAATACCGCGCCTTCGGTGCCCGGCACCGGCTTGATGCCTTCGGCGCTTTCCGCCTGCCAGCGCCGCGCGATCGACAGACCCTCGCGCTGGGTGCGCGTCAGGTTCGGATTGCGCGGGCTGATATAGGCATTGGGATCTACTTGCGCCCCTCCCCCGGCAGGCATGGGCGCGTTCGCGGGCGGCATGTCGTCGGGAAGCGGCGGGCCGTCCTGCGCGGACGCGATCGAAGGCAGCGCCGCGAGGGCGGCGGCGAAATAGGCGATCTTCTTCATGTTGATTGTCCCTCCCATCAGAGTGTGCGCGACCAAGAGAAATCTTGGACGAACACGCCCAAGGGGTTTTGCTTAATTTGTTCCTCCGTGGTGGCCGAGCTGGGCGGCGCAACGCGGATCGTGACGAGCGCGCGCATTTTCGCCGGAGGCTGGATAGGCTGGCCTTGCCGATCGCGCTCCGTCTCGGTCCAATCGACCTGCCAAGAGGTCTTGGTTTGCTGAATTACCGAGGCGATTTCGACCGACACGGTTTCCCGCGCCGCGCGGGCGAAAGGCGTATTGTCGGGATTGCCGTTGAGATAGTCGGTCATCTTTGCCAACGCCGGATCGTTCGGCGCGAGCATCCCATAGACCCGGAAAATGGCTTGCTTTTGGAGTTCAACGTCAGCCGTCACCATGCGGGCCGACTGGATGAAGGAGCCGACTTGCGCTGGCTCTGTTGCAAAGATTGG
>NZ_APCQ01000753.1:0-17518 GCF_000410615.1 Novosphingobium sp. B-7
CCCCCGACACGACGGCCGACAGGCTGGCGAGCTTGTCGGCAAAGGCAACGCCGGCGGCGCTCGCCGCGATCATGTCGCCCGTGTCGTGCGCCACTTCCTCGACCATGTCGGCCACGATCAGATCGGCCCGTTCGATAGCTTCGGGATCGAGTTCGCGCTGTTCCGGCAGGGTCGATCCGATCGACACCACGGTCATCCCCGGACGCAGCCAGGCGCCGCGCAAGGTTGGGCTTTCATCGCGCGAACGCGCCGCGCAGATCACCAGGTCGGCCGATTGCACCGCCTCCTGCGCGCTGTGGGCCGCTGTTACGGCAACACCCTTGTCTGCCAGGGCCGCGCAAAAGGCAGCGCGGCTGCTTTCGCGCGGACTGAAAACCTCTACTGCCCCGATCGGGCCGGAGTGCGCCAGGGCTTCAAGATGGGTGCGCGCTTCGAAGCCCGATCCGATCACGGCAACCCGGGGCTGCGGCTTATCGAGTAGCTCGCGCGCGGCTAGCGCCGATGTCGCCGCCGTTCGCAGGCCCGTGATCGAGGCAGCGTCCATCAGCGCCTCAAGCGCCATCGTCGCGCCGTCGAACAGCGGGATCAGGTAAGAGGCACAGGAATTGCGCGGTGAGGCGGCGATCATCTTAGCCCCCAGGTACTTCTGCCCCGGCATCACCCCAGAAAGGGTGCGCAGCCACAGGCCCTGTCCACGGGCCATCGAGCGTGGGGGAAACTGCGCATCGGTCACATCCACGCCATAGGCGTCACGCAGCGCCGCAATGGCCGCAGCCCAGTCAAACGCGGCGCCCACGTCCGCATCGGTCAGGATCAAGGTTTTGAGGCTCACACACGACTCCTGCGAAGATGCACCGGGCTGAATTGCCTTTTTGGGTGCGCTAATTATACTAATGAAACGTGTCAATTTATAAATTGATTCGAAATAGGTCAGCCGAGGTCGTGCGCCGCCGCACACCGTCCCCCTGTGGTAATTTTCGCGAAATCAGCCCGACGCGGTGCGTCCGGCGCTGCTTGCGGCAAGGTGCGCCTTGGCAGGATCGCGCGACGCCATCAGCCGGATGCGTTCCACCAGCCAGTTCAATGCCAGGTCGTTGCCGCTGGCGACATGCCATTGCAGCATCTCGCGGATGGGCGGCATCACGAAGGGCAACTCACGCAGCACGATCGCTTCGCTTCGCGCCATCTGCTCGGCCAGCCGGCGCATCACTGTCGCCACCCGCCTGGTGCCGACCACCAGTTTGGGAAGCACCAGAAACGTCGGCGCAACCACCTCCACCCGGCGCGCCAGCTTCATCCGCGACATGAAGCTGTCCTCGAAAGCCGGCACCCGCATGCGCCCGAAGCGGGCGACGGCGTGGCCCACATCAAAGTAGGACTGGCGCGTGATCTCGCTGTGCATGAAGGGATTTTCGTCCCAGCCGATCATCACGTGATCGTCCTCGAACAACAGGCAACTGGGGTGATCAGGGCTCAGCGCATAGTCGAGCGAGACGAGGAGATCGGCCTGCTGCCGCTCGATCACCTCGTGCGGGGCATCATGCAGGGGGAGAATGTCCACCCGCATGTTGGGTGCCGATGTTTCGAGATCGCACAGCACGTCGGCCAGCAGGACCTGCGTGACATAGTCCGAGCCGACGACCTTGATCTGGCGATCGCAGGTCAGCGGGTTGAATTCAGGAGCGACCGTGATCGTGTTGCGGATCTGCTCAAGCACGGCACGGACCGGCTCGCGCAGTTCCTCCCCACGCACGGTCAGGGTCATCTGGCGGCCACGCACCACCATGAGCTCGTCGCCGAAATAGTCGCGCAGCCGCGCCAGGGAACTGGAGGCGGCAGACTGGGACAGGCACAGGCGCTCTGCCGCCAGCGTCACGCTGCGTTCGGTGAGCAGGGCATCGAGCGCCACGAGCAGGTTAAGATCGAGCCGCTCGAACCGCATAGAACATCTCCCGGTCGTTTTTCATCATTTTGCGCCAAGCCTACTAACGCGTCGCGTGTTGCCGAACTACCTCCCCTGTTCAGATCGGCTCCGCCAGCGCGGCAACAGCGGCCCCGAACACCTGCGTCTGCTCTGCAGACGGGGCGCGGTCGATCTCCATCTGGCCCAGCCGCACGCTGGTTTGCACCACCAGCCGGCTGCGTTCCCAGCGGCGCTCTGCAAAAGCGTGCCACCCGGCCGCAACGCTGTCCGCCGCAAGCATTTCGTGTGCGAGAACCAATCCGTCTTCCACCGCCAGACCGGCGCCCGACGCAAGATGGGGCGTGGTCGCGTGCGCGGCATCGCCGATCAGGCCCACCCGGCCCACGGCCCAGGGGCGCGGCAGCAGCATCGCCTCGAGTGGGCGATAGTTGAACGCGCTGTCGGGCCCCAGATCGTCGCGCACGGTGGCGATCACGCCGCCAAAGCCGGACAGAATCTCGCGCAGCATCGCGATCCCTTCCTCGGCACCCACCCGCGGGTTGCCGGGCATCGGGGTATTGCAGAACAGGTACATCTTGTCGGCCGAGCATGGCGTCACGCCAGCCTTGCGGTCTGGACCGTAATACATGCGGCCACTGTCCAGCCACGCCGGCCGATCGGCCAGCACGCGCCAGCACCCCTGCCCGGTGAATTGCGGGCGCGGTGCATCGGGAAACAGCAGCCCGCGCATGGCAGAAAACGCGCCGTCGGCCCCAACCACCAAGTCATAGCGCCCGGTTGCCCCATCGGTGAACACCACGTCCACGCCACCGGCATCCTGCATGAACGATGCCACCGTCACCCCCAGCCGCACATCAGTGCCCACCGCGCGGGTGCGGCTCGACATGATGTTGTGCAGCACCGGGCGCAAGATGCCACCGGCGGCCGGAAGGTCGGCGGCCAGCGGCGGCATCGCGTGCTCGGCAATCAAATCACCGGCCTGGGTATAGAGCCCGACCTTCTTGGAAAAGGCCGCAGCCGTGCTCACTTCGTCCAGCAGGTCGAGCGCCTTGAACGCGCGCAGCGTAGGCCCGGTGATGGTGATGCCGGCCCCCAGCACCTTCCACTGCGGATCGATATCCACCAGATCGACCACGATGCCGTGCTGGGCAAAGGCAATCGCGGTGGCCATGCCGCCAACGCCGCCACCGACGACAAGGGTTTTCAATTGCTTGGGCATAGTACGTTCCTTGTCGGGAGGCTGCAGTCTATTCAGAAAGTCTTGATGCCCGGCGTTGCCAAGCATGGTTTGGCCATGCGTGGTTTGCCATCCGGGCGCCGGGAAAGGATCGCCCTTCCCCGGCTTTGAGCTTTAGAACTTCACCGATGCGCGCGCGCCATAGGTGGGGGGCGGCGCATAGGACGTGGCGATCACACCGCCGACATTGTTGTTGTATTGCGTCAGGATGCGGACGTTGTTGTCGGTCAGATTGCGGACCCACGCCGTCAGTTGCCAGCGCTGGTCCTGCGGGCCGAACGCGATCGAGGCATCAGCGGTGAAATCGTCGCCGGAGTTGTGCTGGGCGAGATATTCAAAACCGATCACCCGGTTGGAGCGATAGCGGCCATCGAGCGACAGTTGCAGGGTGTAATCACCCAGCGGAATGTCCTGGCGAATGCCGCCGTTCAGCGACCAGCGCGGGGAGTTGAGCCCCGGCTTGCCGCTGCAGTCAATCGTGTAGACCGGCAGGCCACCCTCGGTGCCGGGGGCGTAGGGGCACCCTACCGCCGGCGGCAGCGAGGTGTCGCCACGCGGCACGTTGTAGGTGAACTGGTCCAGTGTGTTGTCGACATATTGAACGTCACCCAAAAGCAGCGTGGTCGGCGTCGCCTTGAACTGGAAATCGATGTCCACGCCCTTGATCGTCGACTTGCCGACGTTGGTGGTGAAATAGGTCGTCAGGCCATCGCTGCCGAAGCCGAAGTGTGAAACCTGCTGGTTGCGGTACTTCCACAGGAACGCCTCGACGTTGATTTGCAGGCGATTGCCCATGAGCCGGTTCTTGATGCCAGCGGTATAGGCATCGATGAATTCCGGCGCATAGGTTTCACGCCCCGTGGCCAGGGCAAAGCCGCCAGAACGATAGCCGGTCTCGTAGCTGAGATAGGCCAGCGATTGCGGCCCGACATCGTATTCTGCGGCCAGGCGATAGGTGAAGCGGTTGTTGTTGAGCGGCTTGTTCACCGCAACCGGGGCATAAGTCAGGATGTTGCCGGCATTGCCGAACGGACGCACATCACCCGGCGCAGTGGGGAAGCCCGCTGGCAATTGCGACGCAGGAATCTGGGCGGCGATATCTGCCAGCGTCAGGCCGGTCGGCACCGATGGGCCGCCAAAGCAGCCATTCCCGGCGGGCGGCGGCGCGTTGGTGCACAGGTCCAGCAGGGTATTGGCCAGGCCATCGATGCGCTTTTCGTCACGAGTATAGCGTCCACCGGCAACCAGGCGGAAATGATCCGTGGCATGGAACACAAGCCGCCCAAACCCGGCATAGGACTTGGTGCCGATGGTGTAGCTCTGGATGGAACTTACCAGATACTGGTTGTAAGTGCTGTTGCCCTGGATGTTTTCGTCATAGAAAAATCCGCCAATCAGCCATTCGACCGGGCCGATCGGCTTGCCCGCAAGCCGCACTTCGGCACTGAACTGATGACTGTTTTCCTTGGTTCGTGCCCCGCGGAAACTGGGCGCCCCGTTGAACAGGTCGTCCAGGGTCGATTTGCGATAGGCCAGCAGTGTTGTCACCTTGCCGATGCTGGTGTCGAGGTTGGCTTCGCCTTCAACGCCCCAGTTGGTATCGTTGATGAACGGCTTGTCGAGCGGTGCAGGAGAGATGAACGCCCCGCCGATCACGGTGTTTGCAAAAAATGCGCTGGCCTTGGGAGACAGCAGGCCCGACCACGCGCCCAGATTTGCAGGAACATACGTGTAATTGGCCGGCGCATTGGCCGACGCCGGTGCACCCGGCGTGAAATTCAGCAGGCCATCATACGTGGCGCCCACGCCCATGCCGCCGTTGTGCGCCCAGTCCGCCGCCAACCGGAGCGACACTGCCGCGCTGGGCTGCGTCAGGATCTGCGCGCGCAGGGCCTGCGACTTGGTATTGCCCGTGCCGTCGGAATAGTAGCCCTTGCTGTCAACGACCTTGCCCGCCAGCCGGACCGCCGTGTTGTCGCCCACCGGCACGTTGATCATGGCATCGCCGTCGATGGCATTGAAGTTGCCATAGCCCAGCGAGGCCGCGCCCATCAGCTTGCCGATCACCGGCTTGGCGGGAAGCACATTGACCGCGCCGCCAGTCGCATTGCGGCCGTACAGCGTGCCTTGCGGGCCCTTGAGCACTTCGATCCGCTCAAGGTCGAAAAATGCGCTGCCGGTCGACGTCGGGCGGCCGATGTAGACACCGTCATAGTTGAAAGCGACAGCCGGATCGCTGTAGGCATTGTTGGTGAAATTGCCGACGCCGCGCACGAAATAGCTGGTGGTCGCGCCACCACCCTGGGCAACGGTCAGCGAAGGCGCCACGGAATTGAGCGTGGCCGCGCTGTTGACGCCCGCCTTCGTCAACGCTTCTGCCGTAACCACGCTGATCGCGATCGCGGCCTTTTGCGCGCTCTCCGCCTTGCGCTGCGCGGTCACGACGATTTCCTCGAGCCCGACAGTGCCAGATTGCTGGCCCGCCTCATCGGCATGCGAGACCTGCGGCATCGCGGCCATGGCCATCATCGCCAGCGCTGAAGCACCCGAACGAATGCCCTGCTTCATGTTTTCCTCCCTCTCCGTGACTGTTTTTGGCTTTTATCGTGCTCGGGCTGCCCCCGATGCGCATGTCATTGTTCCGCCATTTGCAAACGCCTGTCGTTTATGCTGTCGCACGCGGCGCGCCGCGCCCGCTGCGCCAGAGCGGCCCGACCGGCTTCCTGCTCACCCGCGTTTTTCCTGACATTGTGGCGGCAAACCTAGTCAGCATCGCAGGCGGCGAAAAACGAAAGATACGCATAGCGCATTATCGATGCCATCAATGTGTGTATAAACACGAACCAATCTTCGCATTGATGGAATAAATATGGACCTATCGCCGCTAGCGGCTTTACTCCCGAGGCCGGCGTGGCAAGGTCGGGCCCGGCGCCAAGCGGCGAAATACCAGTTCAAGGGAGAGTAGGATGCTCAAGATCGTTGCCGCCGTCCGGCGCAAGCCGGGCATGACGCATGCCGAATACCTCGCCTATATCGAGCAGGTCCACGGCAAGCTGGCAACGGACAACCCCTTGCAACTCCACCGCTATGTCCAGAACCATGCGTTCGACGGGGCCTATGGGTCAGGCGATCGGCCCGATCATGTCGGCGTTTTCCATCGCGACAGCGTAACCGAACTCTACTTCACCAGCCCCCAGGCCATGGCGGAAACCTTTTCGGCCGAATACAACCGAACCGTGATTGCGCCGGACGGTGCGCACTTTGCCGAATTGCCGACCAACCAGGCCTTGCTGACCATCGAAACCGTACTGGTCCCGCCGCCGGCTGACCCGGCCGCGAACATGGTGAAGATCATGATGCTGCTGGCTTGCGCCGAAGGCGTGGTCGCTGCCGAAGCCCAAGCAGGATGGCAGGCCGCGCACGAAGCCGGGCTGGCCGCTGCCCCCGCCTTTGCCACGGCGATCTGTGGGCTGACGCGTTCCGACCCGCAAGACAGCGGGCCAGGCGCGGCGATGGCGGCCCATTTTGGCGGGGGAGATCAGCCACCGCTGGCCCTGCTCGTATCGATCTGGGCGCCGGAAGACGCGCTGGCCAATTTCCGCCGCTACGAACGTAGCGTGCTGGCCAGCGGGCTGTTCCACCGCGATTACAGCTATTTCCTGTTCACCCGCGAGGTGGAAATTCTGGCGCCGCGAACGGATCAATAGGCGCGATCCGATCGGCCACCGGGCAAATCCGGGCGGGGACATGGCGCGCGAATGCGATCGCTGCCCCTCCCTGTTTGCCACGGTTGCGTCCCCTGCCATTCAACGGCTAGACCAGCGGTCCTATGCCGCCCTCCCCCGCACCAGATGCTTTGCCGCGTTCCGAATTGGTCGCCCTTCTGCTGGCCGCGGCGGAAGGCGACGAGCCGAGCTTCTCGGAACTCTATCGCCGCACCAGCGCGAAACTATTCGGCGTGGTCCTGCGTATCTGCCCTGATCGGGGGATCGCGGAGGACGTATTGGTTGATGTCTACCTGACCATCTGGCACCGTGCCGGCGCGTTCGATCCGGGCCGGGCCAGCCCGATCACCTGGATGGCGACGATTGCGCGCAACCGGGCGATCGACGCCGTGCGCCGCCAACCGCGTGTTGCGCCCGTCGCGATCGACATGGTCCCCGAGATGGCCGACTGTGCCACGCTGGCAGAAGCCGCCCTGATCGAAGCGGAAGGCGATGCCCGCCTGCACCTGTGCGTCGAGCGGTTGGGCGAGCCGCAGTCTGGCGCCATCCGCGCGGCCTTTTTCCACGGGCTGACCTATGCGCAACTGGCAACCACCATGGCCGTGCCGCTGGGCACGATGAAAAGCTGGATCCGACGGAGTCTTGCCCGGCTGAAGGAGTGCCTCCATGCCGAGGACTGATCCCGTGCTGTCCGAAGAGGATGTGGTGCTGGCTGGCGAGCTGGCGCTTGGTGTGCTGGAAGGCGATGCCTTGGCCGCCGCCCGGCGCAGGCTTATTGCCGAACCCGCGTTTGCCCGCGAAGTGGAACTGTGGCGCGATCACTTTGCCGCGGTTTCCGTGCGCGGACCTGCTGTGGAGCCTCCAGCCGCCTTGGCCGGCCGCGTGCAGCAGGCCCTTCGCGCGCAGGGCGGCGACACTTTGGCAAGCCTGTCGCAGCGGGCAGTGGCGCGCTGGCGCGCGGCAGCCATCGGGTTTGGCGCGCTGGGCCTTGGCGCGGCGGCTGCGCTGGCCCTGGTATTGCTTCGTCCCGCCACCGTCGACAATGCAACCGGCGATCGGGTCCTGGTGGCTGCGCTCGATGTCCCTGCGGCGCATGCCACGCTGCTGGCGCGGATCAAGCCCGGACGGCTGCATGTCACCGGCGCGCTGCCCATTCCCGACCAGCATGACGCGCAGGCGTGGGTGATCGATGCTTCGGGCACGCCGCGTTCGCTCGGCGTGTTGCAGCGAACGGGCGGCCAGGCACTCGAAACCGTGCCACAACGCGCGCTCGCGCCGGGGCAGACGCTGGCGATCAGCATCGAGCCGATGGGCGGCGCTCCTGGTCCACTGCCGACCGGGCCTGTCGTGGCCACCGGCACGATCGAGACAATCTGAGCGCGTGACAGAGGCGGGAGCGCACCGACAGTTGCGCGCCCGCTAGTCTGACAGGAGCGAAACGGGCGCGATCCGGTTCGCAGCGTTGCTGCGCGCGCCATCAGCGCAAAATCCGCCCTGCCCTAAAAAATTTTTCATCGGGCGTGCATCCAAGCGCCGGGCCCCTTGCGTAGCTGCGGCATCGGCGGGGGCAGGAAGCCATCCACTATCCCTGCGCCCGTCGAAATGAATGCAGCATTCGTCCGCATTGCCTGTGGTTGTGCGGAAACCCAAAAGGAACAAGATCATGAAGCTTTTCAAGATCCTCACCACCCTTATTGCTGCCAGCACGCTGCCCATCGGCGCGACCGCTCTCTATGCCGCAGCCGCGCCGGTCACCGTCGGTGGCGCGCCGATGTATCCCACCAAGAACATCATCCAGAACGCGGTCAATTCCAAGGACCACACCACCCTGGTCGCGGCTGTGAAGGCCGCCGGGTTGGTCGATACGCTGCAAGGGCCTGGGCCGTTCACCGTGTTTGCGCCCACCGATGCGGCCTTTGCCAAGCTGCCGGCCGACACCGTGCCCACGTTGCTCAAGCCGGAAAACAAGAACCAGCTGACCGCGGTGCTGACCTACCATGTCGTGCCCGGCAAGCTCAGCGCGATGGCGCTGCGCCGGAAGGTGATGCAAGGCCACGGCAAGGCGATGCTCAAGACCGTACAGGGCGAGGATCTGACCGTGACCGCCATGGGCCGCAAGCTGATGATCACCGACAGCAAGGGCGGCATGGCCACCGTCACTATTCCCGACGTCAACCAAAGCAATGGCGTGATCCACGTCATTGACGCCGTTCTGTTGCCCTGAGGGTCGCACACCAGGCGGGCATCACGGGGCGGGGGAAACGTGCGCGTTTCCCCCAAACCCGACAGCACACCGGGGGGCACGAACGCGCGCACCCATCGTACCGAACACAAACACACACACGCCGTATCTGATGCAACGCGGGACGGATGATCCTGCATTTTCAGTGGAGTAGAACAACATGAGGTTCAACGATATTCCGCGGGCCGCGATGGCGGCTCTGGCGGGAGCGGCTATCTGCGCGCTCAGCGCCCCCGCGTTTGCCGAGACAGCACCCGGTGATGCCGAGACCGCCGCACCTGCCGATAGCGGTGGCGGCGATACCCAATCGCCCGGCGACGCGTCGCACGAGCTGGTGCCATTTCGCAATGGCGGGCGCCTGCTGCTGACCGGCGGCGTCTCCACGATCGAGGGGGCCGGCGGCGGCGGCCTGGTGCCCTGGGCGCTGATCGGCGGCTATGGCACGCGCGACGAGTTCGGCATCCAGTCCTACGTCACCGGCGTAAAATCCGAGGATTTCGCGCTGGTCGCCTTCGGCGCCTCGGCCAACATCAAGAACCGGTTGGAGATTTCGCTCGGCCGGCAGAATTTTCATTTGCGCGATGTCGGCAAGGCGCTCGGTCTGGGCAACGATTTCATCATCAGCCAGACGATCATCGGCGCCAAGGTCCGCCTGATCGGCGATGCGGTGCTCGATCAGAACACGCTGGTGCCGCAAATCTCGGTGGGGGTGCAGCACAAGATCAATGACGACAAGACCGTGGTGGGCGGCGCGCTTGGCCTGCGCCGATCGAGCACCGATTTCTACATCGCTGCCACCAAGCTGTTCCTGGACAAGAACCTGCTCGTCAACACCACCGTGCGGCTGACCAAGGCCAACCAGTACGGCATTCTCGGCTTCGGCGGGCTTGGCGGCAAGGACCAGGCCTACAAGCCGACCTTCGAAGCCTCGGCGGCTTATCTGCTTACCCGCAAGCTGGCCTTCGGCGCCGAAGTGCGCACCAAATCAAACCGCCTGCAAGGCGCGCTGGGCGGGGATTCCTTCCGCGAGGACGCCGCCTACGACATCTTTGGCGCCTATGCCCTGGGCCGCAACCTGTCGCTGACGGCGGCGTACGTCGATCTTGGCCATATCGCGCTCAAGAACCAGCACGCCGCCTATCTTTCGCTGCAAGTCGGCTTCTGACGCTGCCATTCTTCCGGAGACATTCCCGATGATCACCATGCTTCTCGCCGCTGGCCTGATGGCCGCCCAACCTGCTGCTGCCGAACCGCCCGTAGCTGACCCGGCGGTCAAGCCGCACTATCCGACCCTGCCGGTCATCACCCAGAACGAGCATCTCTATGAAGCGTTTGGCGGAAAGGAAGGCCTGACCGCGCTGATGGATGATGCCATGAACCGTTGGCTGGCCAATCCGCGCACGCGGCCGTTCTTTGCCAACGCCGATCAGGCGCGGATCAAGGATCTGCTGGTCAAGCAGTTCTGCGTGATCATGCACGGACCCTGCACCTACGACGGGCGGACCATGGCCGAGGCCCACCGCGGCATGAATGTTTCCGAAGGCAGCTTCTATGCGCTGGTAGAGGAATTGCAGGTGGCGATGAACAAGCGCCACATTCCCTTCAACGCCCAGAACCGGCTGATCGCGGCGCTCGCCCCGATGCATCGCGACATCATAAACAACACCAAGTGATGCAGATGACCATGCGCAAAGCCATCACGGTTGCGCGCATGGCCATTGTGGCGGCGGCATTCTCCCCTGTGGCCGCCGCCACACCCCAGCTACGGCCCGCGCTATTCACACGGCTAAGCCACGCGGATGCGCGTGCTCATACGCTGCAATATCCGCGATCGCGTCCCGTGGCGCACGCTGGCCATTGCGTTGGTCCAGGACAAAGAGCCTCAACGCGGCGACAGGCCAGAGGGCCCGAAGGCTTCCGGCCCGGCGGGGGGAACGAGACCAGCGGCATCTTCCGGCAAGATGATGCCCGCGGCCACTGCGGCGCGGGTGGCGGCGGCAAAACGGCGGGCATAGCGCGCGTAGGAGCCGTAGAGCTTGCGCATCAGCGCGGGAGAAAAGGCCCGCTTGCTGTCGTAGACCGTGCCGCAGCCAGTCTCAAAGTCGGTCCAGTATTCGAATGCCGGCACGGTGATCCACGGCGGCCGCATGCCGCCCACGATTGCCTGGGTGCGCGGATCACGCCGCACGCCGTTACTGGTGCGTACCACGCGGGGATAGCGCTGCATCGGCGCGCCGGTACGCACCCAGCGGTCCATCGCATCGAGCAGCGCCGAGAACGGCAACTCGGCCGGCTCGTCATAGATCGCCTGGCAGCGTGGGTCGTTGCCATGGCCGCGCTGGTTGGGCAGCGGCTCCACCTCGCCAGTGCCGAGATCGGCGGCACGCAGGTGCGGCGTCCCCATCACCTCGACATAGCGCAACATCGGCCGGTCGCTGTCCGGCGGCAGTGCAATGTGCTCGATCGCATCGTGTACGGTCTCGGACTGGCTGTAGACAGTCACGAAAGGAACGTCGTCGGGTAATCCGCGCGGGATGCGGCGCGGCGCACCGGCCACTTCGCCATAGGAGAATCGCCCGGTCATGTAGGCATCGATCAGCGGCCCGCCGTCGGGTCGGCGCCACTGCTGGTGGCGCCCCTGGTCGAGATAGTCGAACCAGACCTGCGCCTGCACCGCCCAACTGTCGACGTAGACACGGCGGACCGCCAATCCCGCCATAGGCCCGGCAGCAGACGGCGTGCGTAGCAGCAGGGCCAGTTCGGCACCGATACCCTGCGCCTGGGGCAGGAACGGATCGGGCGCACCACCACGCAGAAACCGCTGCGGATCATAATAGCTGCCGAGCGGCGCATAGCGTGCATAGTCGAAGCGCCGCATGAACTCGAGGTTCACGATGCCACCGTACTGCGCCTGATCGGAATTGCCCACCTCGCCCGGCACCGGCGGGAACTTGGGATCGGCAGGCGGGGCATTGATGTCGAGGGTGTAGGCGACGAAGGCATAGCCGCGCCGCATGAGATAGGCGCGGGTCAGTATCCATCCGGCTGCACGCGCGCCGAACCAGCTGAACGGCTCGATCACCACCGTGCCGTTGAAGCGCGCAGGGTCAGCCGGGCGGCGCACCAGGATGCGCGTAATATAGGGCGCCGCCGCCACGCGCACGTGGCCATCGGCGTCGATCGCCGGGGCCTTGCCTACGAGGTAGTATTCCGCCTCTTCATACCCTGCTGCAGCAAGATCGGCATGCTCGGGGCCAGGCCGCCGCGCCGAGGACAGTGGCAGGGCGCCGCTGTCGGGCACCGGGATGGCCTCGGGCAGGGTAATCGCCGCCGCCTCTGGCGCAGTGGCCGATGCGGGGGTGGGCAGCGGCGCAACGGCGGGGGCGGGCCTTGCCGTGGGAGCAAGGGCCGCAAACGCGCCGCATGCCAGGCTACACATCAGGCCAAGTGCCAGCATAGCTCCGCGCATGTCGCCGCTGCGCCGCCTCATTTGCCGAACGGCACCCGCAGCGTGGCGCCATAAGTCACCGGCGGGCCATAGATCGATGTCACGCCCAAAATGCCAAGGTTGAGCGCATAGGCACGATAGGCCTTGTTGAACACGTTGCGCCCCCAGGCAGTCAGTGAGATGCCGGTGCTCGTGTCGCGCCAGGTCAGCGACGCATTGGTGATATTGTACGAAGGCTGCAAAGAGCCAAGGCCGTTGGTCACCTCGAGGAACTGCTTGTCGTACCACACCCCGTCGATCTGCACGGCGAGGTTGCCGCTGCCGATGTCGTGGTTGTAGCGCAGCAGGTAATTGAAGCTGAAGCGCGGCGCATTGGGCAGCTTGGCATTCTTGATATCGGCCTGCGGGAAATCGCAGCGGAACACATTGCCCAGGTTCTTGCAATACTGCGAATCCGGCGCACCGGGGAACAGCACCGGGCCAAACTGGGTACCGGTACCGGGAATGCTGTCGACCGACGAGGTTTCCCACGTAGCGCCGAACACGCCATCGACATGGCGCGAGGGTGACCAGAACGACTCCAGTTCGGCCCCGGTCGCATGGGCATTGCTGTTGTAAACATGGGGCACGCCGCCAGCCAGCGAGAAGGCCTGATAGTCTTCGTAGAAGTAGTGGTAGACCGTGCCGTTGACGCGCAGCGTGCGGCCGAGCAGGCTGGTCTTGAAGCCGGCTTCGAGGCTGTTGAGCGTCTCGGGACGATGCTGGAAATCTTGCGGGGTGATCGTCGAGGACAGCGACCAGTTGCCACCCTTGATGCCGCGATTCCACGACGCGAACAACAGCGTGTCGGGCGTGGCCTGGTAATTGAGCGAGACGCGGGCAGCCCAGTCACCATAGTTGATGCGGTTGACGCCCGGCACCACGGCCGCCAGGTCACGATCGGTGAACAACACGCGCGGGTCGGGCTGCGAGGCGTATGTCGGGTCGATCAGAACCGCGGTATAGTCGATCGCCTTGTGGTCCTTGGAATAGCGCCCGCCGATCGTGACCGAAAACTTGTCGGTCAGTTGCAGGTCACCCTGCGCGAACAGCGACCAGTTCTTGGAGCGCAGCACATAGAACTGGTCGACCGTCGGGAACGAAAAGCCGCCGTTGGCTTGCTCGGCCAGTGAAATCATCGGCACCCCTGTAACGCCGTGGACGCCGTCGTATTTCATGTCGAGGTAATAACCGCCCGCCTGCCACTTGAGCAGCCCGGTATGGCCTGAGAAGCGCAATTCCTGCGAGAACTGGTGGAAGCGCACGCGCGTATCGACGTTGACGACATCGAGCGGCGTGGCATCGCCGTCTTCGGCATAGACCTTGTTCATCGTCAGGTAGTTGGTGATCGCGGTGAGACTGACGCCGCCCAGGTCCCAGTCGAGCTGGCCCTGGTAGCTGTTGGTTACACGGTTGAGATCGCCCTTGCGGTTGCCGAAGTGTTCCCACGGCGAGGCCGGGGCCGAGGTGACGCCGTTGATGACCCCATTGCGGCTGTCGCTAAGGCCAGCGGCGTTGGTATCGCAATAGCCGTTGGCAAGATAGACGCAGTTTTCGAAGACATAACCGCCCGTGGCGACATGATTGTCTTCGGAATGTTTGTACCACAGGCTGAGCGTGGCCTTGGGGGCAAGATCGACCTGCAGGTTGAGGCGTGCGGCCCAGCCGTTCTTGCCGCCGAGGTCCTGCCCGCTGCCCGGCAACACGCCGAGACCCAACGCGGTAGCATCCGTGCTGCGCGACTTGATGTAGCCATCGGCCTTTTCGACCCGACCCGCCGCGCGGAAACGTACGCCCGGCACGATCTGCGCCCCGATGGCGCCTTCGAGCGAGCGATCGTTGAACTTGCCATATTCGCCCTGGACGTAGCCGTTGAGCGCGTCCTGGCTGGCATCCTCGCTGAGGTAATGGATCAGTCCGCCGGTGGCGTTGCGCCCGAACAGCGTCCCCTGGGGGCCGCGCAGCACTTCGACGCGTTTGATGTCGAACAGTTGCCCTGCCACGGCGTTCATCGAGGCGATGTAGGCGTTGTCCTGGTAGACCGCGACCGGAGCCTCGAGGTTGTCGGTGAAATTATTCTGCGAGATGCCGCGCAGACTGAAGATCGTCAGGTTGGGCGACCAGGCGTTGACACGCAGCGCGGGGATCTGCTGGGTGATCTGGGTGGTGTCGGTGATACCCAGGCGCTTGACCTGTTCGCCGGAAAACGCGCTGACCGAGATCGCCACCTTCTGCACACTTTCGCTGCGCTTGTTGGCGGTCACGAGAATTTCAGAAGCAAGCCCCCCGGCGTTGGCTTGCGCTGCCGGCGCAGCGGCGGACACTGCGGCTGGATCGGCGGCCTGCTGGCCAATGGCCAGTGCAGGTGCGGCGGCCATCGTCGACGCAAGAAGATAGGCCACGCGACGCGCGGCATGGTCACGGCGGATCATGGTACTGCTACTCCCCATAGCGATCCACGCCTCCTTTTAGAGTGCGCGCGCAAATGTTGTTCCTGCTGCGACTTTGTGTCTCACGGTTTACAGTATATGGCAATAGCCTATTATTGTTGCGTTCACGGAACAGTCGAGAATGCCCCCTCCACGCATGGGAATCCCCGCAGCGTCGGGAATTTAGCCCCTGCTATGGCCCTGACCGAACGGGAAGGTTGACCTTCATCGCAGATATGCGACATTGTTGCGCAATCGAGAAAATAACCTCGAATCGACAATTATTGTAACTCATAAGTCGAATCAGGCCGGTTCTGGCCCACGACAGCCCCAATGGAGAGAGCGGTCATGAGCGTTACAGTTGCCCCCCATATGGATGCCGCCCGCGAAGCGCATGACCTTGCCGCCATGCTGGTCCAGCGCGCACGCGACATGGTGCCGGTGTTGCGCGAGCGCGAGGTGGAGGCGATTGCGGCCCGCCAAGTTTCGGCCGAAACGATCCGCGATTTCAAGGATGCCGGGTTCTTCAAGGTGCTGCAACCGCGCAAGTACGGCGGCTTCGAACTCTCGCCAGCAGTCTATTGCACGATTGCCAAGACGCTGGCCGAAGGCTGCATGGGCAGTGCGTGGGTCTATGGCGTGGTGGCCGTGCACAACTGGCAGATGGCGCTGTTCGATCCGCAGGCAGCAGAAGACGTCTGGGGCAAGGATCCCTCGGTGCTGATCAGCTCATCCTATATGCCAACCGGCAAGGCCGTGCCGGTGGAAGGCGGCTACCGCTTCAGCGGGCGCTGGCAGTTCTCCAGCGGATCGCAACACTGCGATTGGGTGATCCTGGGCGCCAACATGGTCGCCCCCGACGGAGACGGCACGCCCGAGCCCTACAACTTTCTGGTGCCGCGCACCGATTATCAGATCGTCGATACCTGGCACACGATGGGCCTGTGCCCCACAGGCAGCAACGACATCGTGATCGAAGATGCATTCGTGCCCGCGCACCGCGTGATCCGTGAGCGAGACATGTTTGCGATGAACTGCCCAGGCCATGCCGCCAACCCCGGCCCGCTCTATCGCATTCCCTTCGCGCAGGTGTTCAACCGCACCGTCTCGACCACGTCGATCGGTTCGCTGCGCCGCGCGCTCGAAATCTTCGTGCGGGCCACGCGCGAGAAGCGCGCCACCTATTCGGGTGCGCGCCTGGCGGCCGATACCACCATCCAGCAAGCCGTGGCCGAGGTGAAGTTGATCCTCAACGACCTGGAACTGCGCCTCGCCAGCGACCTGGCCGAGCTTGACGCGCGATCGCTCAGCGGCGACTGGCCGATCGAACGCCGTGCCGAACTGGGCCACCACACCACCGCCATGGTCAGCCGCTGCGTTACCGCGATCGACCAGCTCATGCTGTTTTCGGGCGGCAAGGCCATCTACGCTGGCAATCAGGTACAGCGCGCGTTCCTCGACATCCATTGCGCGCGCGCACATGTTGCCAACAATCCGTATCCCTATGCCCGCAACGTTGGCGCGATGGCCTTCGGTTACGACAACGATTGCATGGACCTGTAACCAGGTGGCCCGCGCAGCGGGGCGCCGCGCGCCATTTGCGCGGTGATCGCGCCTGATAGTCGCGGCCGACAGCGCCCTGCCCCCGTTGCTGTGACCGTAACCCAACCGTTTCACGCGCGGCCGTGCTGCACTCCTGCCCTATCGCGGTGACAGGCAATACGCTGCAGGAAGGAATTGAAAGTGATGGACGGGGTGAAACGGGCCGGACGGTTGGGCCAGGGAATGCTGTCAGTGGCAGCGCTGGCGCTGCTCGCCTGTGCCTGCAGCGGGCAGCGGGAAGACCAAGCTGCAAGCCAGACTGCGAACGGGACGGCAAAGGGCGCGGCGACATCGGGTACGGCCGCGATCCAGCCGGTGGTTTCGATCAAGGAACTGATGGATTCCACCGTCGATCCCGCTGCTGACGGGGTGTGGGACGCGGTAGGCACGATCACCACGGCCAGCGGCGTCGATCACCACCAGCCGCGCAGCGATGAGGAATGGCAGGCGGTGCGCCGCCACGCAGTGACTCTTGCAGAGGCAATGAACCTGGTCATGCTCGATGGGCGCCATGCCGCACCCACCGGCACCCGCCCCGGACTGGGCGAGCAGGCCCCGGCACAAATCGAGGCGGCAATTCGCGCCAACCCGGCGCAGTTCGACCAGTTCGCGACGGCCACGCGCGACGTTGCGATCGACATGGTCCGGGCGATCGACCGGCACGACGTCGATGCCGTGATGAAGCTGGGCGGCACGCTCGATGATCGCTGCGAGTCCTGCCACGTGACCTATTGGTATCCGAACTCACCGCGCCCCAAGACCTGAGGTTGCGAAGCGCTCTTGGCCACGCGGCCGCAGGGAGCCGCGCGGTCCGATGGGAAGAATCTGAAGAGAGGCGACGCGCACGAAACTTGTAAGCGCCGACGGAATGC
>NZ_APCQ01000761.1:0-1807 GCF_000410615.1 Novosphingobium sp. B-7
CCACGCCGATCCGGCGCTGTGGCCCGAGCCGCAGCGATTCGATCCGCTGCGCTTTGCCGCACCCCGCGCGGTGGCGCGTGCCCCCGGTGCCTGGATTGCGCAAGATACGCTGCCTGGCGGCGCCGGGCCGGTGGTGCTGGCGGCGGCGCGGCTGGGGATTGCCCATCTGCTCGATCGCTTTGTCCTGGCCCCGGCGGGCGAAGGCGGCAAGGTCTTGCTGCGCCATGCGGATTGAGGTGGAGGGGCTTGCCCGCTATGGCGGGCGGGCGAATCGCAAGTACGCATGGCCGGGGCCGGGCGTTTGACTGCCACGGGGCGGCCGGACGCATGGCAAAGGCGCAACGCGCGCCTTGACGATTCGTCCACAGCCCGGTAAGGGCGCCGCTTTCCGGCGGGCTTGCCCGCCTTGTCGAACGACTACGTCGAGCAAGCTACCAGGACATTTCCCGGTCTGCCCCATCGGGGTGGCCCGCCAGAGGACGAAACAGGACAGACATGGCCAATACGCCGCAAGCCCGCAAGCGCATCCGTCGCAACGAACGCCGCGCCGAAATCAACGGCAACCGTCTTTCGCGCATCCGCACCTTCGTGAAGAAGGTGGAATCCGCGATCGCTGGCGGCGACAAGGCCGTGGCGGCAGAAGCCCTGCAGGCTGCCCAGCCGGAACTGGCCCGTGGCGTTGCCCGTGGCGTGGTCCACAAGAACACCGCAGCCCGCAAGCTGTCGCGTCTGAGCAAGCGAGTCGCTGCGCTCTGATTCGGCGCTGGGGTATTCCTTTTTCCTGAAGGAATACGCTGCGTACAAATACGGCTTTGGCCGGCGTGATGAACGCCGGCCATTTTCGTCTGCGGCTTATGCGACGGTTCGATGACACGGCCATTTCGGCAAGTGTCGGATTCGTGGCGATTCGCGCGCTCTCTGATTTGCTAATAGCTATAAATTCAATGACTTGGCGATTTGTCGCGTAGTTGTTGAGTCAAGGCTAATTATTTCAGAAATTTTGCGCTCCATGGGCTTGCACAGCCCCCGCAGTGGCTCATAGACAGAGACCACGCCGCGCGCTGGCCGCTTTGCTGTGATGCAGAACGACCGGTGTGTGGTGTCACGGAACATCGCTCAAAACGGCATCCGCCGTGCCCATTGCGGCATCGGCGGACGGGTAAGCTGTGTCTGCGGGCGTGGTTGGTCGGTCTTTGTCCGAAAAGCCGCGTTGGGCGGACACGCTCGCCTTTGTCGGGCGTCCGCAATTCGGGGGTATCTGGCCGCAGGCCTGGAAATTTAGGTGGGACGGCGAAGCGTGAAGATGGATCATTTCGGCGGTGCGAGCGGCGGTGCAGGTGGCACGGCCGCGCTCGGTTCCCAAGGTGGCAATTCCCGAGGGTTGGCAGGTTCCCAGGCTGGAACCGCTGCCCTTGCAACAACCAATGGGCGCGGGGCCGGTCAGGCCGCGACGCTTCGGAAAGGACGTGACGGGGGAATGGAGGACCAAGAAGCTCTCGACCTGGCGGCCGATTGGGCCGACATCAGCCAGGGGCTGAAGAAGGATCTGGGTCCGCAACTGCACACGCAATGGATCAAGCCGATCCAGCTGGGCAGCTTCTGCAAGGAAACCGGCACGCTGGACCTGTTCCTGCCCACTGAATTTTCGGCCAACTGGGTGGCGGATCGCTTTGCCGATCGCCTGTCGCTTGCCTGGAAGATCGCGCGGGCCGAAGTGCGCCAGGTGCGCATCACCGTGCACCCGCGCCGCCGGGCCATGCCCGAGCTGCGCGTGGGCGGCCGTGCTGCGCCCGAACTGCGCGTGCCG
>NZ_KE148445.1:0-6501 GCF_000410615.1 Novosphingobium sp. B-7
TCGGCCAGGATCGGGCTGTCGTGCAGGTTGGGCGCCGTCATCGCGCGGCTCTCCCGCCGCTGCCCCTGCCGCTACCCTCGCCCAGCGCCAGGCGCCCGGCCATGCGCGCCAGCGTGCGCTCCACATGGTGCGAAACCGCCTTGGGCGTGATGCCCAGCCGTTGCGCGGCTTCCTTGTGGCTCAACCCTTCCACCCGCACCAGCAGAAACGCATCGCGCGCCACTGGCCCGATCGCCTCGAGCGCATCGCCCAGCAGCGCCAGCTCCTGGCGGCCAGAAGCAATGCGTTCGGGCGCCAATGCGCCATCGTCGACGATATGCTCGTCCAGCGTGGTATGGTGTTCGGACAAGCGGGCAGCCTTCCTGCGGTAACGGTCGATCAACAGGTTTGACGCAACCCGGCGCAGAAATCCCCGAACATTGGCAACAGGATCGGCTTCCGGCGTCGAAAGCACGCGCAGATAGACGTCCTGGACCATGTCGTCCAGGTCCTGCCCATCGCGCATGCGCCGTTTGAGATAGGCGCGCAGCGCGGCCATCTCGCCGGCACTGGTGGCCGCCTCCAGCTCTTCGGCGCGGCACGATGCCGCCCCCTGCGGCAGCTCTGGTGGCGGCGCATGACTATCCCCGTCGATGCTCCGCATGGTCGACCCCGTTCTTGCCATCATTGCCCCCCGGCGGCACCCGGCCAAAACGCGCGGGATTGATCCCCTGGGGCACATGGCCGGGCGCCCTAGGCGGCAGGTGTGACAGCGCCGTGACAATCGCGCCATCAAATTTTTTCGGGGAATCGTGGGGCGGCGCTGCGTCCTTTCCAGCAGACCTGCCCGCCGTGGCTGGTCGTGTTTCCTAAAGGGGGAAAACATGCCCGTTTCGTATCTGCGCCCGGCCCTGCTCGCCAGCGCGCTGCACACCATGATCGTTCCCGCGCTGGCGCAACAGGCGCCGCTGCCCGCGCCCGATGCCACCGCCGATTCCGCTGGCGATGCTGCCGCCCCGGCCGATGCCGAACGCGCCATCGTGGTGATCGGCACGCGCAAGCAGGCCGCCGATATCCAGTTCCAATCCTCGCACCCGATCTCGGTTCTGTCGGAAGAAGACCTGCGCCACACCGCCGTGCACAACGTTGCCGAGGCGCTGGGCCTGCTGCCCGGCGTCAACGTGGTCAACACCGGCTCGTCGTTCATCGGCGGCGTCGATGGCGCCTCGCGCGGGGAAGGCATGTATGTCGCCATCCGTGGCCTCAATTCCGAATACAACGTCAACCTGATCAATGGCGTCAACGTCGCCCAGGGCCAGCCCTACAGCCGCGGCGTGCAGCTGACCCTGCTGCCGCCCACCGGCCTCAACACGATCGTGCTCAACAAGGCCTCGCGCGCCGACATGGATGGCGATGCCATCGGCGGCACGGTGGACTTCCGCACGCCTTCGGCGTTCGACTATTCCGATCGCCTGCACGGCAGCGTGACGGCCTCGGGCCGCCTCGAAACCCGCGCGCGCACCTATGGCGACAGCGGCCTGGGCGGCGGCCTGGCGGCGGAAATCTCGTCGCGCTTTGGCCCGGGCCACACCATGGGCATCTACGTCAGCGGCTATTACGACAAGCGCACCTATACCAACAGCGAGATCCGCGGCGCGCAATCGGCGCACGACGATGGCAGCTGGGGCTATCTCAACGCGTCGGACAGCAAGGGCACCAGCTATCCCGGCCTCGATCCGCAGCGCAATGCCGCGCTCACCGGCTTTGACGCCGGCGTATCGAGCGGCAAGACCCGCCGCTTTGGCGGCAATGCCTCGCTCGACTGGCGCCCTGACGATACCACCCGCGTCTATCTGCGCGGCACTTATGCCAAGGCGCTGACCGAGCAGGATTCCACCCTGGCGCAGTTCAACGGCGGCACCAAGGCGTGGATTCTCTCGCCCGGCACCGATCGCTATGTCCTGACCGTGCCTTCGGTTTCGGTGCGCAACTACTTTGAAACCAACCCCGAAACCGCGGTCCTGGCCACGGCCGCGTTCGGCGGGGAAAAGCAGCTCGGCGACTGGAAGATCGCGCCCGAGGTGTTCTACAGCGAAGGCCACAACAACCGCCCCAACCATATCGAGGCGTCGGCCCGCATCAACCAGTCCGACAAGTACACCAGCGGATCGAAGATTCCGCTCGGTGGCCAGTCGGTCGGCTATTCCGACAACTATCCGGTCGCGCTCTATAACCAGGCGATCTTCAACGCGTTCGACAATTCGGCCAGCGTGCTGCCCGCCCGCCGCGCCGGCCAGTTGACCGAGCAGTTCAGCGGCCAGCGCAAGTGGGGCGGACGCCTCGATATCAGCCGCGATTTCACCGATGGCGGCCTGCTGCAAAGCATCGCCTTTGGCGCCAAGCTGCAAAGCAGCAAGCGCAACGTGACCAGCCGCGACTGGACCACCGACTATGTCGCCAACTATGTCGGCCACGCCGTCACCTGGGCGCAGCTGGGCCTGACCAACGGCACGTATGCCCACACCTATCCGGGCCTTTATGACTGGTCGCTGCCACGCTTCAACAAGACGGCGCTGTTCAACCTGTTCAACAAGTACCAGTTCGCCAACGAAGCCGATGGATCGAGCTACAACAGCTTCGACACCTGCGGTTCGCTCTATGTGAACAACTTCAACTGCGGCACGCTGTCGGGCCGTGAAACCGTGGCGGCGGCCTATGCCACGGCCACGCTCAAGGCCGGCAATCTGGAAATCATTCCGGGCCTGCGCTTTGAACACACCACGATCAACAACACCTATTGGGTCATGGCCTATAGCGGCGGCGTGGAACAGCCCGGCGCCTTTGCCAGCAACCGCACCACCTACAACGAACTGCTGCCCAGCCTGTTTGCCAACTGGCGGCCCAGCAGCACGCTGGTGGCGCGTGGCGACGTGTGGTTCTCCTATACCCGCCCGCCGTTCTTCCAGCTTGGCGGCAGCTCCACCGCGCGCACCGGTGACGATGGCAAGACCACGATCGTGCAAGGCAACCCCAACCTCAAGCCGATCCGCGCGATCAACGTCGACAGCTCGGTCGAATGGAACTTCGCTCCCTCGGGCCATGTCATGCTGGGCGGCTATTACAAGCGGCTGACCAACTATCTCTATGACAGCGGCACCACCCTGCTCAACACCGCCACCAACGACGGCACCAACCAGACGTTCATCACCCGTCCGCTCAACGGCGGCAGCGGCAATGTCTATGGCCTGGAATTCCAGGTGCAGAAAACCTTTGTCGAGCTGCCCGGCGCGCTGCGCGGCTTCGGCATCGGTGCCAACCTCACCCGGCAGTGGACCAAGGTGGACATCGGCAACGGCGTGATGCGCAATATCCAGAACGCGCCCGACGTGATGGGCCAGGCGCGGGTGTTCTATGCGCTCGGCGGCTTCTCGATCGACGCCATCTACAACTACACCGGCGCCTATCTGGAATCCTACAACTACCTCGGCCAGCCCACGGGTTGGGACGATCGCTGGGTGCGCCCGGTCAAGCGGGTTGACCTGCACGCCGGCTATGACTTCGGCAATGGCCTCAAGGCCGATGTCTCGGTGGCCAACCTGTTCAACAACTACACCTACTGGGCCCACATCGGGCGCCACTCGCTGGCCATTTCCGACATCGTCAATTCCGGCACCACGGCGCTTGCCAGCGTCAAGTACTCGTTCTGATCGCCTGATCCCCCGGGTCGTCCCTCACTGACCCGATCGCAAACTGGGGCGGCGGCGCGTTTATCGCGGCCGCTGCCCCTCTTTTTGCCGCGTCGCTTCTGTTTCACATTTGCCCCCGTTTCACATTTGCCAAGTAAGGCTGCCCGCCATGCTCGCTCGTGCCCGCTTCACCCCCCGCCTTGCGCTGTGCCTGCTCGCCGCGCTGATCCCGGCCATGGCGATCGCCCGCCCGGCGCCAGACAAGACTCCGCGCTATCGCGTCGATCGCGTCGTGCTGCTCATCCGCCACGGCATCCGCGCCCCGCTCGATGGCGAAGCGGCCGCTGCGCCGCTGGCTGATCACCCCTTTCCCCACTGGGATACCCCGCCCAGCCAGCTTACCCCGCACGGCGCCCAGGCGCTCGGCCGCCTTGCCGATTACGAGCGCGCGCGCCTGGTGCGCCAGGGACTGTTGCCTGCCGGGGGCTGCCCGCAAGCCGGCAGCATCGCGATCTGGACCAACAGCAAATCGCGCACCATCGCCAGCGGCCAGGCCCTCGCCCAGGGCCTCGCGCCCGGTTGTCCGCTCGCGGTCGATCACCTGCCCGAAGGCCAGGCCGATCCGCTGTTCGACGCGCTCGATACGCCGGCCGTGCCGTTCGATGCGCGCGCCGCTGCTGCCAGCATCAACGCCGAACTCGACAATGGCCACGCGCTGATGGTCGGCATGGGCCCGGCCGTCGCCACGATCGAACGCGTGCTGGGCTGCCGCGCGCCCTGCCCGATTTCCACCCAGCCCAACCGCATCGCCCCTTCGGCCGATGGCAAGGGGTTGAGCCTGGCTGGCCCGATCGATCTCGCCTCGGGCACGGCGCAGGTGTTCCTGCTGCAATACACCGAAGGCATGCCGCTCACCCAGGTCGGCTGGGGCCGGGCCAGCGCGGCCGACATCGCCACGATGTCTCCGCTCCACGCCCGGCTGTTCGATGTCTTTGCCCGCTCCGCCTATATGGCGCCGCGCGTTGGCGGGTTGATCGCGCGCAAGATCGCCGCCACGCTGACGACGCGCCAAGCACCGGCGTTCAGCGTCTTGGTCGGCCATGACAATACCATCGCGGCGGTTACCGCGCTGATCGGCACCGGCTTTACCCTGCCCGGCTATGGCCGCAACGATCCGCCGATCGGCGCGGGCCTGCTGTTCGAACGCCTGACCGACACGCGAACCGGCCGCCAGTTGCTGCGCCTGTCATACCTTGCGCAAACCCCCGATCAGGCGCGCCACCTGGTGCCCTTGCCACAATCGGGCGCCGGCGCGCCGCTGCATCCGCTATCGCTCGGCCGCTGTGGCACCACGTGCACGCCGGCAGGCTTTGCCCAGTTGATCGCCCGGCAAACCCGGGTGCTCGATCAGGCGAAATAGCCCCCTGCCCCAAGGGCCATACGGAACTGTCCTTCGCGATGGTGGGTTCCTTTACCGCATATGGAAGAGGAACCCACCATGGCCGAAACCCTGCGCAAGGGCGCGAAAGTCAAATGGCACAGCAGCGGCGGCACCGCCCACGGCAAGGTCGTGCGCAAGGTGACCAAGCCGATGAAGATCAAGGATCACAAGGTCGCCGCCTCGCCCGATGATCCGCAGATCCTGGTGGAAACCGCAAGCGGCGCCCGCGCCGCGCACAAGCCCGCAGCGCTGGAAAAGGAATAGCGCCATGGCCGGGCAACACTTCACCCCCACGCTCAAGATGGCGGCCAATGCCAGGCGCGGCCTGCGCCTGCGCGAAAAGTTTGGCTGTGGCGGCACGGATGTGGGCGTGCGCCGCGCGCACCAGCTGGCCGAGCGCCGCGATGTGAGCGAGGCTGACGTGAAAGCCATGGCCAGCTATTTCGCCCGCCACGAGGTGGACAAGCAGGGCGCTGCCCACCAGTGGAACAGCAACAGCGATCCCTCGGCGGGCTTTATCGCCTGGCTGCTGTGGGGTGGTGACGCCGGGCGCACCTGGGCGGAGGCCAAGCGCGCCAAGCTGGCGGATTAGGAATTGCTGCGCAGATAGCTGCTCGCCGCCTGGGCATCCTGCACGTCATAGGCGAACCACGTGCTCTGCGCGTGGTCAAACACCTGCACCACGCCATCGCCCACGCGCGCCTCGAAATGAGCGCCGCTGGCCCGATCAAAACCGCGCACCTGTTCGCCGTCAATGGTGAACGAAACGAAGGCCTTGCTGCCCTCGTCGTGGATTTCGGGCAGCGTGCCGGCAAAAGCCACATTGCGTTCGCCGTCAAAGCCCTTGACCTGGTCGCCGCGCCGCTCTGCCGCCACGCGCAGATCGCGGCCGGCGGCGTGGTCAAACAGCCCGGCCACCGTCTTGCCGGTGGTGGAGGCAAAGGCGACGGCGGCGATCATGGCGCGGGTATCGGGGTTCATGCCCGCCGATGTCGCATGCATGGCGGCCTACTTCAACCCCTGCGCCCCCACCCCCGCCGCCGCCCCCGCCGACAGCCACAGCGTGCGCAGATGGGCCAGACCAGCGCGGGCATAGGCCGCTGGCGGCGCCAGCGCAGGATCTTGTTCCGCCTCGATCACGATCCACCCGGCATAGTCGATCGCGGCAAGCGCCGCGCAAACCGCGGCAAAATCCACTGCGCCATCGCCCGGCACGGTAAACATGCCGGCAATCACCCCATCGAGGAACGAGGCGCCCTGGCCGATCGTCTCGGCCGCCACCGCCGGGCGCACGTCCTTGGCATGCACGTGCACCACGCGGGCGGGATGCTCGCGGATCAGTGCCGGCACATCGATTCCGCCCAGCCGCGCATGGCCGGTATCGATCACCAGGCC
>NZ_KE148445.1:6513-6820 GCF_000410615.1 Novosphingobium sp. B-7
TCGATCAGCCGCGCCAGATCCTGAGCATCCTCCACCACCGTGCCCAGGTGATAGTGATAAGCGAGGCGCAGGCCCCGATCGGCCAGCCGCGTCGCTATGTCGTTCAGCATGGCGCCAAACGCGGGCCATTCGCCGGGCGCCAGGCGCGGCCGCTGGCGGAGCGGCGTGTGGCGCTGGCCATGCACCGCCCCGCTGGTTTCCGCCAGGATGAACACGTCACAGCCACACGCCGCCAGCAGCGTGCCTTGCGCCTCGATCGCCGCGCTTTCCCCCGCCAGGCCATGGGCAAGCAGGCTGCTGCCGTGCC
>NZ_APCQ01000763.1:0-5901 GCF_000410615.1 Novosphingobium sp. B-7
ATCGCCGGTCTGGCCGCCGAACGCGCGCTCGCCGCCGGAACCCTGGGCGCCGCTGCCCGGCGATCCGCTGGGGCCGGGCGAAACCCTGCGCGTCGAAGCCCGCAACAGCGCCGGGCGCAGCCTGTTTGGCGCGATCGAGCAGGCCGTGCGCGTTCCTGCTTGAGGTTTGGCGGTACAGTGTCAGGCCAGCACCACCCCCTGGCCCCCTTCTCTAAAGAGGATGGGGAGTTAAAGCACTGACAATAAAAGCCCCCTCCTCTTCAGAGGAGGGGGTTTGGGGGTGGTGCGAAGCCCGGCAACAAGCCCGCCGCGCAGAGCCTTACGGCCCGGGCTTGCGGTTGATGAACTGGTCGCTGATCGCGCAGGCCGCCGGGCCCAGGATGACGATGAACAGCGTGGGCAGGATGAACAGGATCAGCGGCACGGTCATGATCGCGGGCAGGCGGGCGGCCTTTTCCTCGGCGCGCATCATGCGTTCGTTGCGGAATTCGGCCGACAGCACGCGCAGGGCGGAGGCCAGCGGCGTACCATAGCGTTCGGTCTGGACCATGGTGGTGGTCACGCCCTTCACCGAATCGAGGTTCACGCGATAGGCAAGGTTTTCAAAGGCCTGGCGCCGTTCGGTAAGGAACGACAGTTCGATCGCGGTGAGTGCGAATTCATCGCCCAGTTCGGGATAGGCGCGGCCCAGTTCGCGCGCCACGCGGCCGAACGCGGCGTCCACGGTAAGGCCGGCTTCGGCGCAGATCACCAGCAGGTCCAGCGCATCGGGCAGGCCCTTGCGGATGGCATGGGTGCGCTTGGACACCAGATTGGCGATCCAGATATCGGGCGCCTTGTAGCCAAAGATGACCATGACCGCGAAACCCATGAAGCGCTTGAACGCGCCCCATTCGGGAAAGAACTGCAGCACATAGATCCACAGGATAGCGAGGCCGCCCAGCACGATCGGGCCGATCATGCGGCCAAAGATCACCGCAACGGCCCATTCCTTCTTGCGGATGCCGGCCTGGGCCAGCTTCTGCTGCACCACGGCCAACTGGCTGTCCTGCAGCACGCGCAGCTTTTCCAGCACGCCGCGGATCGTGTCGGTGGTCTGGTTGCGGCGCACGATCGAATGGCGCTTGCGCGCGGCCGAGGTGATGATCCCGGCCTTGAGCTGTTCGCGTCGCTCGCTCAGCGCCTTGACCCGCTTGGCCATGGGATCGCGCACGGTAATCGCGGCATAGATTGCCAGGATCATCGCCGCGGCCGCGATCATCAGCATGATCGAGCCGGCATGGACGACATTGATGCCAAGCAGCGTGGGTGCGGGGTTCGGTTGCATCAGCGCGTTCCTTGGCTCAGATCTCGAAGCTGACCATCTTGGCCATGATGAAGGCGCCCAGGCCCAGCCAGCACAGCCCGCCCAGGCCGGCGATGATCAGGCGCTCGTCGACGAAGAACTTGCCCATGTAGACCGGGTTGATCCAGTAGATCAGGGCAAAGACGATGAACGGCAGGGCGCCGACGATATAGGCCGAAGCCTTGGATTCCGAACTCATCGCCTTGATCTTGAGCTTCATCTGCGCACGCTTGCGCAGCACGTCAGCCAGGTTGGCGAGGGTTTCGGCCAGGTTGCCACCGGTTTCGCGCTGGATGGCCAGGGTAATGCAGAAAAAGCTGAACTCGGCCATGTCGAGGCGGTCGGCGGTATCCTGCAGCGCCTCTTCCATGGTCTTGCCCACCTTGATGCGGTCGGTCACCAGCTTGAATTCTTCCCCCACCGGGCCGGGCAGTTCGCTGGCGACGACGCCCAGCGTCTCGGTGATCGGCAGGCCAGAGCGCAGGCCGCGCACGAGCAGTTCCAGCGCATCGGGAAAGCGGGTGACAAAGGCGTTGGCGCGCTTGGTGATCGCGCGGTTCACCACCATGTGCGGCAGCCCCGCGCCGACCAGAACGCCGGCCGGTATCGCGAGAAGCAGCGAGCCGGACTTGAGGAAGATCAGCGCGGCGATCCCCAGCCCCAGGCCAAGCGAGGCATAAAGATACTGCGACAGGGTCCAGCCCTTGCCGGTGCGGTGCAGGCGCAGGGCCAGCGCCTCGGTGCGCGAGGCAGAGCCGGCAACGCGATAGGCGCGGGGCGTGCGCGAGGCGATCGCCTTGCGATACTGCGCCTCCACCTTGTCGACCGCGCTATCCGAATGGCGGAAGCGCACCTGTTGCAGGCGGCGTGCGCCTTCCTTGCCGGCGCTCGGCCCGCTGAACGCCGCCACGGCTAGCAGCAGCGCGATACCAAGCCCGCCAAAGAGCAAGATCAGCTGGGGATTGAGCATCGGGGAACCTGCCTACCTGAAGGAAACCGTAAACTGCATCGCGCGGTGACGGCGTGGCACGGGGCGTAAATCGTCAGACCTGGCCAGCTTTAGACTGGGGCGCCGGTCTTGGCCTTGCCCTTTGCCGGCAACATCTTCTTGAGATCGAACTTGCCCAGGAGCGAGGTGGACTTGGCCTTGGGCTTGTCCGCCGGGCTGGCGTCGGTATCGGCGGCAAGGCTGGAAATGGCCTGTGCCACGTCCTTGATCGCCAGCGCCGCCTTGGTGCTGCGGTTGGCGCCGATGAACGTCTGCCCCAGCTTGGCGGCATTGGCTGCGGCCTTGGCATCGAACGGCACCTGGAAACCCAGCTTGCGCTCGATCGAGGATTCGAAATCGGCCCGGCTGATTTCGCCCACGCCCTGGTGCACCTTGTTGGCCACCACATAGACATGAGCGTGGCTGGCGTTGGACTTGAGCCAGGCCAGCAGGCGGATCGCATCGCGCGCGCCGGCCAGGGTCAATTCGGTGACCAGTGCCACCGCGTTCACATCGGCCAGCAAGTGCGGGAAGTTGATCAGCATGTTGCGCGGCATGTCGATCACGGTCATCTCGAACGCCTGGCGGAATTCCTCCTGCAACTGCACGAAGGCACTGCCATCGGTCATCAGCGGTGCGGTGATCGGCGCTTCGGCCGAAAGGATCGCCAGGTTGTCGTTGGCCCGGATCATCGCGCGTTCGATGAACAGCCCGTCGATGCGGCTGGGGCTGTCGATCGCGTCGGTCAGGCCACGGCCGGGCTCGAGATCGAGCGTGAGCGCGCCGGTGCCGAAGTGCACGTCAAGATCGAGCAGCGCGGTCGACAGCTTGAAATCGGCGCCAAACGACCAGGCCAGCGAAGTGGCGATGGTGGAGGCGCCAGCCCCGCCGCGGGTGCCGACAACCGCAGTGGTCACGTGGCGCTTGGCCGCGCTGCCATCCTGGTTCTTGGGCGCATTGAAGATCGCCTGCGCCTGGCTCAGCGCGTCGCGCACCTGGGCGACTGACAGCGGCTTGAGCAGGTAATCCTGAATGCCCGAAGCGATCAGATCGCGATAGAGCCGCACATCGTTGACCTGGCCCACTGCGATGACCACCGTGCCAGGTTCGCACACTTCGGCCAGGGCGTTGATATCGTTGAGGGGATCGCCGCTTTCCGACAGATCGACCATCAGGATGGCCGGGCTGGCGGTGATCGAGAGCGATTGCACGGCATTGCGCAGGCCGCCGCGCGCGCACTTTTCCGGCGCCCAGCCCATGTCGGCTGCCACGGCGCGCGCCACGTCGAGCGCCGCATCGTCGCACAGGAATGCTGCGAACAGGTCGCGATTGCCGGATTTCCAGGGTGCGCTCATGTCAGTTGCTCGCCGCTGAAGTGGAGGTGGTGACCTTCTTGACGGTGGCGCCCCCCATGCCGGAGGGTGCATTGTCGCGGTAGGCCTGGATCGCCTTGTTCGAGGTCATCACAGTGGTGCGGCCGTCGTCAGACTGGCCGTGCACCAAGTCTTCCTTGTTGGCCACCATCGCGGCCAGGTTGGAGTTGACCGCGCAGCCATAGTTGGTCGAGGTGGCGTTGTTGCCATTGCCATCGTTGTGGGTGGACCAATCCGGACAACCCGGCACGGCAGCGGTGGTGCGCATGATTACCAGGCGCGCGATGCCCGGCGCCACGCTGCCAGCCGTGATCGGCGCGCCTTCGGCCAGGCTCATGCCGTGGCCGGCAAGCACCGCCTGCACGGCATCGTGCGTGGCCGGATCGCGGGCGGGATCATCCAGCGCCACTTTGTCGCCATAGCCAAGATCAAGCGAGTCGAACCATCCGGCCATGCGGCGCTGCTCGCTGACCGAAACGCCGCCACCGGGCAGCGTATTGATGTCCAGCGTGTAGCTGGTGCGTTCGACCACCGGCTGGTGCACGCTGTTGAGCGAGCGGTTGGTCGGCTGGCCGCCGACGCAGCCGGCGAGTGCCGTGGTGAGGGCGAGGGCCAGGGCCACAGGGCCGATGCGATTGCGCGTGGTGGACATGGTCTGGTTCCTTGTCGCGTAGGCGGTCACAGGTTGAAGCCGGGCTTGGCGTCGGCCTTGGCCCGCTTGTTCTTTTCGGGCTGGGCGCCGCTGGCGTCGCCTACCTTGGGTGCCGGCCCGCCTTGCACGGTACCTTCGCGTTCGGTCGGCATCGGGCGACCTTCGCCCTTGGACGGTACGGTTTCCTGGTTGCCCAGCAACTGCTGCACGGCATCGGCGGCACGGAAGCCATCGGTGGGCAGCTTGATATCCTTGGCATCCACCGGGTTGACCAGATACGGGGTAACCACGATCACCAGTTCGGTCTCGCCCTTCTTGAACGAGGTGGAGCGGAACAGTGAGCCCAGGATCGGCAGGTCGCCAGCGCCCGGCAGCTTGGTGATGGTGTTCTGGGCCGAATTGCTCAGCAGCCCGGCGATCATGAAGCTTTGTCCCGATCCCAGTTCCACCGTGGTTTCGGCGCGGCGCACCTTGAGTGCCGGGATGGAAAAGCCGCTGAGCGTGATCGCGCCGTCAGTGGTGAGTTCGGAGACTTCCGGCCGCACGCGCAGCGAGATGCGGCCATTGGCCAGTACGGTGGGCGTGTAGGACAGGCTCACACCATACTTCTTGTATTCGATGCTGGTGGTGCCCAGGCCCTGCGAAAGCGGGATGGGAAATTCGCCGCCGGCAAGGAATTCGGCCGTTTCACCCGACAGCGCGGTAAGGTTCGGCTCGGCCAGGGTGTTGGACAGGCCGATCGTTTCGCCCAGATCCAGCGCGCCCAGCACATCCATGCCAAACAGCTTGCCGTTGCCGACCAGGCGCGTGCCTGTCGTGGCCGAGTTGACCACCGTGGTCGTGGCATTCATCGCCACGTTGCCGCCAGCCAGTAGTGGCCCGCCGGCGACATACTGGGTGAACGCGTTGCCCTGGCCCACGCCGAACTTGAAGCCGCTGGTGGCATCGGCCGTGGCCCAGTTCATGCCGATCGCGCGGGTCAGCGTGCGGCTGACTTCGGCAATCCGCACCTGGAGCATGACCTGCAGGGGCGTGGCCATCTTGAGACGGCTGATCACCTGCATCTTTTCGCCCACGAAGGCCTTGACCAGGCGCTCGGCCTCGGCCGCATCTTCGGGGGCTCCCACCGTGCCGGTCAGCAGCACGGTGTTGTTCATCGTGGCAGTCTGCACCTTGGCGTCGGGCATGGCGAGGTGGAGCATCTGGTCGATGCTGTCGATATTCGTGCCTACGCGCACGTTGGCTGACCAGATCACGTTGCCCTTGGCGTCGCTGGCATAGACGGTGGTTTCGCCCGGGCCCTTGCCAAAGACATAGAGCTGGTTGGTCGATTTCACCTGCACGTCGGCGATCTTTTCATCGGCGACAAACACATCGGCCATGCGCGAGGGCAGGGTGATCAGTTCACCCCGGCCGAGGCCCACCGCGATGGCGCGGGCCGGGCTGGTGACGCTCTGCGCCTGGGCCGCAGGGGCCAAGGCAGCGACAGCAAGGGGCGCGGCAAGCGGCGCGGCCACGATCATGGCGGTGCGCAGCGCGGAAA
>NZ_APCQ01000762.1:0-1500 GCF_000410615.1 Novosphingobium sp. B-7
GTTCATACCCCTGAGCCACAAGCCGGGGCACGCACAGGTAGATTTCGGCGAGGCGGACGGGATCATCGACGGCAAGCTGGTGCGGTTCCACTATTTCTGCATGGATCTGCCGCACAGCGATGCGCCGTTCATCAAGGCCTATCCTGCCGAGGTGGCCGAGGCCTTTTGTGAAGGACATGTGGCCGCCTTCGCCTTCTTTGGCGGCGTCCCGCAGTCGATCCTGTATGATAACACCAAGCTTGCGGTGGCGCAGATCCTGGGCGACGGGACGCGCGAGCGCAGCCGGATGTTCGCCACGCTGCAAAGCCATTACCTGTTTGCGGACAAGTTTGGCCGCCCGGGAAAGGGCAATGACAAAGGCAAGGTTGAGGGGCTGGTCGGCTACTCCCGGCGCCATTTCATGGTGCCAAGGCCGGAGGCGCCCAGCTTTGATGCGCTGAACGCGCGCTTCCTCGAACAATGCGTGGAGCGCAGGCAGGCCATCTTGCGTGGGCATGAGCACAGCATCGGGGACAGGCTGGTGGCTGATCTGACGGCCTTCATGCCACTGCCTACGGTGCCATTTGATCCCTGCCATATGGTGACGGGGCGGGCCTCGTCGATGGCGCTGGTGCGCTATCGCACTAATGATTACTCGGTGCCAACGGCCTATGCCCACCAAGAGGTTGTGATCAAAGGCTATGTCGACCGGGTTTCCATCATCTGCGGCGGGGAGCAGATCGCGGTGCACCCGCGCAGTTATGAGCGTGAGGACTTCATCGCCAACCCGCTGCATTATCTGGCGCTGTTGGAGCAAAAGCCGCGTGCCCTTGATCAGGCGGCGCCGCTCGATGGCTGGGTGCTGGCCGAACCGATGCATCGCATTCGCCGGTTGATGGAGGCCCGCAGTGGCAAGGAAGGACGGCGCGAGTTCATCCAGGTGCTGCGGCTATGCGAGCGCTTTGAGCAACCCTTGGTGGAATGGGCGGTGGCCCGCGCGCTGGAGATGGGGGCGATCAGCTTTGATGCAGTCAAGATGATCGCGCTGGCCCGACTTGAGCAGCGCGTGCCACGCCTCGATCTGCAATTTTACCCGCACTTGCCACGCGCCCATGTTGGGCGCACTGACCCGCGCAGTTATATGGGCCTGCTCTCGCAGTCCGGCACCCCGGCGACAGGAGTGGCGGCATGAGCGATCCCATGATGCCGCTGCCGGTCATCGAGGCAGAACCAACCAGCGTGCCGCCCGCCGTGCTGCTGGCAAACCACCTCAAAGCACTCAAGCTGCCATCCTTCGCGCGCGAATATGAGAAGGTCGCGTTTGAGGCCGCGCAGGATCGGGCCGATTACCCGCGCTATCTGCTGCGCCTGTGCGAACTGGAGCGCATCGACCGTGAACGCCGGATGGTCGAGCGTCGCATCCGCATGGCCAGGTTCCCGCATACCAAGAGTTTTGACACCTTCGACTTTGCAGCCCAGCCATCACTGAACAAGGCGCTGGTGCTGGAACTGGCGCGCGGA